>NZ_CALIOS010000055.1:0-118223 GCF_938044715.1 uncultured Turicibacter sp. | reverse complement strand
CGTTTACGGCGTGGACTACCAGGGTATCTAATCCTGTTTGCTCCCCACGCTTTCGCGCCTCAGTGTCAGTTACAGACCAGGAAGCCGCCTTCGCCACTGGTGTTCCTCCATATCTCTACGCATTTCACCGCTACACATGGAATTCCACTTCCCTCTTCTGCACTCAAGTTGACCAGTTTCCAATGACCCTCCACGGTTAAGCCGTGGGCTTTCACATCAGACTTAATCAACCACCTGCGCGCTCTTTACGCCCAATAATTCCGGATAACGCTCGCCACCTACGTATTACCGCGGCTGCTGGCACGTAGTTAGCCGTGGCTTTCTCATAAGGTACCGTCACACTCTAGCCATTTCCTACTAGAGCCATTCTTCCCTTATAACAGAATTTTACAACCCGAAGGCCTTCATCATTCACGCGGCGTTGCTCGGTCAGGCTTTCGCCCATTGCCGAAGATTCCCTACTGCTGCCTCCCGTAGGAGTCTGGGCCGTGTCTCAGTCCCAGTGTGGCCGTTCACCCTCTCAGGTCGGCTACGCATCGTCGCCTTGGTAGGCCTTTACCCTACCAACTAGCTAATGCGCCGCAGGCTCATCCATCAGTGGTGCCGAAGCACCTTTAAACTTTCGTCCTATCCGGTATTAGCGATCGTTTCCAATCGTTGTCCCCGTCTGATGGGCAGATAACCTACGTGTTACTCACCCGTTCGCCGCTCACCACCGAAGTGGTTCGCTCGACTTGCATGTATTAGGCACGCCGCCAGCGTTCATCCTGAGCCAGGATCAAACTCTCCATAATAGTTTGTTTATATCCTAAGCTTCTTTTAAGAAACTTATTTTCTTAAAGTAATGTTTGTTGACGTTCTGTTTAGTTTTCAAAGAACTTCTTTGTCACTTGTTTCAGCGACTTGATTATCTTATCATGTTTAACTCTTTCTGTCAAACACTTTTTTGAAGTTTTTTTAAAATCTTTCGATTTCTTTTTTTGTCTTCTTTCGACGACTTGATTATCTTATCATGTCTGTCGAAAGTTGTCAAACCTTTTATCCATTTTTTTATCTTTTTTTTGAAATTACATTTAATTATATAAAATTTATAAATTAATAGGGAAATTCAATAAGCATTTAGGGTAATTTTTGTCTCGCACGAATACTAAATATTTTTCTTCAAATCTAACCTATTTCCCCTCTTGTTTATATTCTAAGAAATCTCTTGAATTAATTTTATATTTTTTATTACTGTTTAATCTTTTAATAAAAAATCCCTCTATATTAGATCAAAAATCTAATATAGAGGGATTTTTCTCTAAAAGGAGTCTTTTATTACATCATTACTCAAAGTCATCTTCGCTATAAATAGCTAAGCCTTCAAACTCATCTGTTTCTTCTTCAACTTCTGCATCACTTTCATCGCTATAATCATCTTCTGTTTCTTCTTCGTCTTCTAGATATTTTTCTTTTTCAGTTTCATCCTCAGGCTCTACTATGAATTCTTCATTTTCTTCTGGATAAACGTCAAATCCATCTTCAGTAACAACTTCAATTTCTTCATCATCAAAATCAATGTCATATGTATCATAATTAGCCACATCATACTTTTGACGTGATTTTAAATCCCATTTATCTTCTCCAACTGTTACAAACTTTCCACTTAACGTTAAATCAGTATAAAACTGAGCTAATTTCGATTGGAATTCATCATCTGTTAAGCCCATCATTTCACAAACTTCTTTTGCAATCTTCTCGAATTTTTGAGGTTTAATTTTACGTTGAATTAGTAATTCTGCTACTTCTAACATTGACATTTCTTGGTTAATTGTCATTTTTATTCCTCCTTATGATAATTACATACGTTCTGGAGCTGATACCCCAATTAATTCTAATGCATTTTTGATTGTAATTTCTAGAGCTTTAATTAAAGCTAATTTTTCATTAGTCTTCTCAACATTCTCTTCATTAATTACTTTTTCTGCATTATATAAACTGTGGAATGCTGTGGCAAGATCATTAATATAATTACAAATTAAATGAGGTCGTCTTTTGTTAGCTGCATCTCCAACAACAATAGGGAAATCCCCCATTAATTTGATTACCTCAAATTCTTTTTCGTGGGTAATGTGATTATATTGATCTTTTAATTCTACATTAAAGCCTTTTTCTTCAGCTTGTCGTAAAATTGAACAAGTACGGGCATGAGCGTATTGCGCATAATAAACAGGATTTTCATTTGATTTTTTAGTTGCTAAATCTAAATCGAAATCCATTTGTGTTTCTCCACTACGCATAACAAAGAAATAACGTACTGCATCTACACCTACTTCATCTACTAATTCACGAATTGTTACAGCTTTCCCTGTACGTTTAGACATTTTAAATTCTTCACCATCTTTAATTAGACGAACCATTTGAATAATATCTACTTCTAATTTATCCGCTTCATATCCTAAAGCCTGCATAGATGCCTTTACGCGCGCAATATATCCGTGATGGTCTGCTCCCCAAATATCTACTAATTTATCATTACCACGTTTTAATTTCTCAATATGATTAGCAATATCTGGAGTTAAATAAGTGTACGAACCATCTGATTTCTTTAATACACGATCTTTGTCATCACCAAAATCAGTCGAACGGAACCAAACTGCTCCATCTTCTTCATAGATGAATCCTTTTTCTTCTAGTAATTTAATAGACTCTTGTACTAAGTTATTATCATATAACTCTTGCTCACTTGTGTACATATCAAACTCCACACCGAACATATCTAAGTCTTTACGAATTTTATTTAATTCATATTCAAGTGACATTTCACGAATTAACTTGTAGTTTTCGTCTAATTTATTAACAAGTTTATCACCATATTGTTCCACCATAGATTGTCCTAAAGCAATGATGTCTGGCCCATGATACCCGTCTTCTGGCATTTCGGCTTCTAAACCTAAAGCTTGCAAGTAGCGTGCATATGCTGAAATAACTAAGTTATGAATTTGATTTCCAGCATCATTTACATAGTATTCACGAGTTACATCGTACCCTGCTTTAGTTAAAATTCTACATAAAGAATCTCCTAATGCAGCACCACGAGCATGTCCTAAATGTAAGTCTCCAGTTGGATTAGCCGAAACGTATTCTACGTTGTATTTTAATCCATTTCCACTTTTGCTAGTACCAAACTCATGACCTAACTCAATAATATTTTTAATCGATTGCGTAAATGCAGATTTTTTCATGAAAAAGTTAATGAACCCAGGCCCAGCAATTTCAATTTTTTCTACATTCGCAGACTCAGCATTAAAATTATTAAGAATTTCTTCTGCAATCATACGAGGATTTTTTTTAGCTATCTTTGTAAGTTGCATAGCAATATTTGTTGAATAATCCCCATGACTTACATCCTTTGAATTTTCTAAAATAACATTTAAATCATCTGACTCAGTAATGTATCCACATGTTAAAACAGCTTGTTTAATCTCTGCTTTTAAGTTTTCTTTTAATGTTTGTATCATATTAGCTAGATATCCTCCTTATTGAATATAACAGTTAATTTATAATTACCTGCTCTTTCATTAGATACAAATAAATCGTAATCTAAATTAAGAGTTAACGTGGCGTCTAAAATTTCTAAAGATAACCGATGAGTTTTAGACTTTGTATCTAATTGACCATAGATAGTCTTGATATATCCTGATTGTAGCTCACTAATCTTATAAATTTGATCCATAATAATTGGTCCATCTCTACGAATTCGAACTGAGTTATCGTCCATTTCATAACGGCATTTTGTTATAGAATCATCTTCAAAATTAGTTTCATTAAAAAACAAAAAGAATTTTTCATTTTTTTTATATAATGTGGCAGATGTATCGAATTTCGTTTCCGTTACATCGAGTCCTTGCGTTAGCTTCATATGAAAGCTAACTAATCCACTAATTTTATTTGTGCTCATTTTATCATCATCCATAATGTGTAATTTTATCTACTAATTATAGCACAACTTATTTTAACGATTCTATATGATTATTGCAATAACTTTATAAATATATACGATACAAACCATGATTTAACAGTTATAAAAGCTTTTATCCTATTTTTGAAAGCGAAATTTTTGTCATATAGGAATTTGTCAAATTTAATTGTATAATACTGGTATATAAGTTTTATTGGAGGAAAAAAATATGAACTATATTATAGGAGGATTGATTTTATTTATAATTTTATATTTTGGTCGATATAAACTCGAACATATCATTTTATTAAATAAAATTCTTGAAAATAGTCATGATGGCTATTGGATTTATTATGATAATCGTGATGTAAGTTGGTGGTCAAAACAAAATTATCAATTGCTTGGATTGGCTGATAATAATCAAATAAAAGATAAGAATTTTTTTCCAACATTAATTCATCCAAAATATCGAAAAAAGTTTGAAGAATCAATTGAATCATTAAAAACACATGGTAGATATCAAATTGTTTTAAAAGTAAAGCATAGTAATGGAAAGTATATTTGGATTCAAACAAGTGGAACAAAGTATGTAATGCCGATTATTAAGAAGTCTTTTACGATTGGATATAATCGTGATGTTTCTGATTTGTATGAAATTGCTCATGAAGTAAAATATTTAGCATTCCACGATCGAAGTACAAATACGTTAAATAGTGAAGGATTAAAAAGAAGATTCGAAGAGTTAAAATCTAGTATTCAATACCAAGATTCATTCTTAACCATTATTGATTTATCAATTACAAGTTACCAAAGTGGATTAACCGATAAATCGAATAATGAATTTTTAAATTTCTTTGTAGAGAGATTAAAAAGCTTATTTATTTACAGTAAGATGGCTAGAATATCGGAACACCAATTTGCAATATTAACACATAATTTAGAATTGAATGAAATCAAAACAAAGTTAGAACTTTTAAATAACTTAATTCATAATGGAATTGTGATTAATAATTATTCTTTTTCTGGACAATTTAAAGCATTCTGTATGGAACTGTATCCAATTGAACCTTATGAGCAATATTTAGTTTATTATGAGTATGTAAAACGTCATTTAATTAAAGATAAAAATGAATTTTTTGTAACAATTAATGCTTCGACAAAGGAAAAGTATTTAGAATCGATTCGTGTTAGAAATGAATTTATTCAAGGTCTAGCAAATGATGAGCTTATTTTATATTTCCAACCCATTGTCAATGCTAAAACGAATATTGTTAGTAAATTAGAAGCGTTAATCAGATGGAATCATCCAAATAGAGGGACGCTTGCTCCAGGTTCATTCTTACCCTACTTATATGAAATTAGCGATATTAAACAATTAGACTTTTGGGTATTAAAAGAAGTGTTACGTACAATTCATCAGTACGATCATGAGGGAGTTGAGTTTCCTAAGGTATCAATCAATATTACAGGTGTGACTTTAGCGGATGAAACTTTAGTTAAGTATATTGAAGATAATTTAAAATTTTATGAGGTTGATGCTCATAAAATTTGTATTGAAGTTACAGAGCAAATTTTAATTGATAATATTACAATTGGTAATAAGAATTTAGAGACTTTGAAAAAAATGGGCGTTCAAATTGTTTTAGACGATTTTGGAACAGGCTATTCATCGATTCACTATGTAAATCAGTTAAATGCACAGGTTATTAAGATTGATCGTTCGTTTATTAAAGATATTCATCAAAATAAGAAGACGCAAGCGATTGTGAAGTTGATTAGAAATTTAGCAGATGATTTAGCCGTTGAGTTAGTTGCTGAGGGTATTGAGACCTATGATGAGTTGAGTTATGTTTTAGATAATTATTGTGAGCTTGTTCAAGGGTATTTAATTTCTAAGCCTCTTCCAATTGAAGAGATTTTAAATAATGATAGTAAACTTTACAAATTTCAGTAGAAGATGGTCCGTAATGGACTATCTTTTTTATTTTGTAGGTAACCGATTACGACATTGTGTAAGCGTATACTTATAAACCTTTGGTTGTGGTAGAATTAGGAATGTAACTTTATATAGGGGGTCTAGTATGAGACGTAAAATTTCTTTGATGCTAGCAATAGCAATTATGGTAACATCTATTTTACCAAATGGGAGGATTCATGCGACGGATGATGCGAAGTTGACGATTCATTATCAACGCACTGACGGAGTATACGATGAATGGAATATTTGGGCTTGGGATACTGGGACTGAGGATATGGAGCAAATTGATTTTACTGCTAAAGATGACTTTGGTTATATTGCAGAGATTGAGGTTGCCAAAGGCAATGAAGCGGGATTCATTATTCGTAAGGGGGATTGGCAAGAGAAAAACTGTGATGAGGACCAGCGAATCAAGGTTGAGGATGATACTAAGATTTGGGTTTCTGAGGGGCAGTGTGGTTATTTAACTGAAGCACCAGCGGGAGCCGGTGGCGAAGTTGTGAAGTTAGAGACTGCAGGTAATGATACTGTATCGACTGTAAGTGATGAGGAAGCTGAGGTTCAAGTGTTTGTACATTATCGTCGATATGATGATAAGTATAAGAAATGGAATATTTGGGGATGGGTTGACGGTCAGGAAGGATTGTCTTATTCATTTGAAGATGAAGATGATTATGGAAAGATCTTTAAGATTAATTTAAAGGATTTAAATGGTGCCGATAAGCTTGGAATTATTATGCGAAAAGGTAACTGGGATTCTAGAGATATTGATCAGGATCGTTTTATTGATTTAACTAAAGCGACTGAGGGTGTATTGAATGTTTATTTATTAGAAGGTGATTCTAATATTTATTATAGTGAGGCAGATGTTGATTTAACGCCACGTTTATCAACAGCAACGTTTAAGTCGTTAAATAAAATTATGTTTACAGGAGCAGCTCCAATTACATCGACGGAAGGTGTCGAAGTACGCGATAGCCAAGGAAATATTTTAGAATTAGATCAAGTGATGTTAGATGAGTCTAGTTCTACAATTGTTGCTTTATTAAAAGAGAATATTAGTTTAGAGGATTCTTATACGATTGCAAAAGAAGGATTTAAGGATGCAATCGAAGTATCATTTACAGGGCTTTTTGATTCTGAAGAGTTTAATGATGCATTCTATTATGAAGGTGATGATTTAGGATTTACTTATTCTAAGGATAAAACATCATTTAGAGTATGGGCACCAACAGCTAGTCATGTCGTTTTAAATTTATATGAAGCAGGTAGTGGAGATAATTTAATTGAGCAAATCGATATGACTCGTGATGTTAAAGGAACTTGGGTTGCAGATGTTAGTGGTGATTTGAATCTGACTTATTATACGTATGAAGTGACGGTTTCAGGTCAAACGAACGAAGCAGTTGATCCTTATGCTCGTGCGGTTGGGGTAAATGGGAATCGTGCAATGGTTGTTGATTTAGATTTAACGGATCCTGAAAACTGGTCCAGTGATGTGAGTCCTGAGTTTAGTGGAACTCCAACAGATGCGGTGATTTATGAGTTGCATATGCGTGACTGGTCAAGTCATGAGTCAGCAGGATTTAAAAATATCGGGAAGTTTTTACAGTTTACTGAAGAGGGGGCAACGGATCATTTAACGGATTTGGGTATTACTCATCTGCATTTACTTCCAGCATTTGATCATCGTTCAATCGATGAGACAAAATTAGATGAGCCTCAATTTAACTGGGGTTATGATCCTCAAAATTATAATGTTCCTGAAGGGTCTTATTCAACGGATCCTGAGCATGGTGAGGTTCGTATTAATGAGTTTAAACAAATGGTCCAATCTTTACACGAAAATGGAATTCGTGTGGTAATGGATGTGGTTTATAACCATACAGGAGCAACAGCGGATTCTGATTTTAATAAGATTGTACCAGGATATTATTATCGTCAAACAACTGATGGTGGGTTCTCAAATGGATCTGGTTGTGGAAATGAGACAGCATCTGATCGCTCAATGATGCGTAAGTTTATTGTGGATTCAGTGAAGTACTGGGCAACTGAGTATCATATTGATGGATTCCGTTTTGACTTAATGGCGTTACATGATATTGAAACGATGAATGAAGTTCGTGCAGCTTTAACTGAGATTGATCCAACAATCATTGTTTATGGTGAAGGTTGGGATGCTGGTGGTTCTGCGTTAGAACAAAATGAGGCAGCATTAAAAATTTATGCGTCTCAAATGCCTGGTATCGGGATGTTTAGTGATGATATTCGCGATGGAGTAAAAGGTAGTGTATTCAATGCTGAAGAGCCTGGTTTTGTTAATGGACAGTTTAGTTTTGATGAGCGTGTGAAGTTTGGTATTGTTGGAGCGACAAAGCATTCTCAAATTGATTATAACCGTGTTTCATTAGCAGGAGGATCTCGCGGTCCTTGGGCAACTGAAGCTTCTCAATCAATTAACTATGTTTCAGCACATGACAACAATACGCTTTATGATAAGTTAGTTGCAACGTTACCGGATGCTGATGAGGAAACAATTAAATTAATGCAAAAGCAAGCGAATGTGATTGTGTTAACTGCTCAAGGTGTTCCTTTCTTACATGCTGGTGTTGAGATGATGCGTACGAAAGATGGAGATCATAATAGTTATAATGCATCTGATGAGGTAAACCAAATCGATTGGAATTGGAAAGAAGAAAATGCTGATGTTTATAACTACTATAAAGGATTAATCGCTCTTCGTAGTGCGCATCCAGCATTCCGTATGTCAGCACAAGAAGATATTCAAGCGAATTTAACGTTTATGGAAGATGTTCCTGTTGGTGTGATTGCTTTCAATTTAGGAAATAATGCGAATGGGGATACAGCGTCTGATATTACGGTTATCCACAACGCGACAGATAGTGAGCAAGTGATTACTTTACCAAAATCAGCTGATTGGCAATTAGTTGCAAATGGTGAGGTAGCGGGAACTGATGTGATTGAGGTTGTGAAAGGTGATTCTGTAACAGTGACACCTCATTCATCTTATGTGTTAATGATTGATGATTCTATCTCATCTGATGGTGAGTGGGCTCAGGTTTTATTAATCGCAGGTGCAGCGTTACTTGTGGTTGCTGGAACAGTTGCTTATATTGTTTACGATAAGAAAAAGAAATCTTCTAAATAAATGTCAAAAAGAGACTAATCGTTAAGATTAGTCTCTTTTTATGTCAATCTTTAAATGATTCTCCCATATACTTTTATTGAGAATGGGAGGCGATTTAATTGAGGTATTTAGGGGTTTATTTTTTGTGCTTGTTAATGCTACTCGGCTGTGATCAGTTCGAGTCGCTTCATGATGATACGGTTGTAACGGTTATGGTTTATATGTGTGGATCTGATTTAGAGTCTGAGCTTGGATCTGCAACAAAGGATTTAGAAGAAATGCTTGCAGCTGATTTATCTGAGCAAGTGAATGTTATTATTGAAACGGGTGGAACCCGTCAATGGAAAAATGATGTGATTAGTACTGAAACTAATCAACGTTATTTGATTGAGAATGGTGAACTTGTTTTATTAGATGAAAATTTAGGGCTTAAAGACATGGCGGATCCTTCTACGTTAAGTGATTTTATTTCTTATGCTGCAACTCATTTTATGGCTGACCGTTATGTGTTAATTTTATGGGACCATGGTGGAGGGGCTTTGGATGGTTTTGCTGTAGATGAAAATTTTGATAAGGTGCCGATGAAGATTTATGAGCTTGAGACCGCATTAGAGGATGGTGGCGTCTATTTTGACTTTATTGGGTTTGATGCCTGTTTAATGTCTACGATTGAGGTCGGATTAGTGTTAGATGATTATGCCGATTATATGATTGCCTCCGAAGAAACGGAACCAGCAGGAGGCTGGTATTATACCGACTGGTTAACGACTCTTTCTAAGAATCCTAGTATTGAGACTTTAGATTTAGGAAAACAAATTGTGGATGATTATATAAACAGAAGTATAGTTGAAAGTCATGGAATGAGCGCAACACTCGCCGTAGGTGATTTATCAAAAATTGGATCTGTGTATGAAAGTTTTTGTATGTTATTAGAGGAAGCTAATTTAGTTTTAAATAATCAAAATTTTGAGTTAATTTCTAAAGGACGAAGTGAGAGTAAAAGCTTTGGAAATACTGATATTGACCATGTTGATTTGGCAGATTTAGCAAAAGAAATTGATTTAGAGCAATCTGATGTGCTCATTGAAGCTATTAATGATTGTGTAAAGTATAAAGCCAGTTCTAATTCATCTGATGATATAGGTGGGATATCTGTTTATTTTCCATACTCAGAGCTTGAGTATTTTGATGGAATGATGGATGTTTATATGCAGTTGGGGATAGATGAGGGGTATGTCTCGTTTATGGAGCTTTTTGTAAGAATGATGTTGGACGGTAATTATATGGATTATGATTGGGAGATTGAGGATAAGGGAGAGTATTATGCGCTTATTTTATCGGATGAGGACTGGAATTTGATTTCAAAGGTTGAGTGCCAGGTTTATTATGATGATGGGGAAGGTTATTTGGAGTTGGGTTTTGATAATCTTTATGAGTTTGATGATGATGGGGATTTGATGATGACGTTTGACCATACGTGGGTCGCTATTAATGATCATATTGTGCCTTTTTATGCACTGGGTGAAGAAGTGGATGGGGATAAGTGGATGTCTTATGGTTATGTCCCTGCTCATGTAAATAATCAAGAGGTTGAAATTATTTTAATCTGGGATAATGAAAAACCGGAGGGGAAGGTAGCTGGTTATCGATATGGATATGATGAGTCTTCTATTTTACTTCGAGGACTTGTTCCGATTAAAGAGGGGGATATATTAAATTTTATAGTAGATGGTTATACATATGACGGGGAATATGATGGGAGTTATTATTTAGGAGATCCTTTAGTTGTAGATGAATCAGGTCTTGTGGTGAATTATCAATCGATTGGTGAAAATGATTGTTTAGTTTATTATTGTCTGACAGATTTGTATCAAAATAGTTATTTAACAGAGGGTATCATTTTTGAATAGAGTGAAAAAACGACATTAAGTCGTTTTTTTTTATGTCTATTGTTAATAAATGTGGTTCGTGTTTTTAGAATAAACCTGTTATAATGGCGATATATTGAATTTGATGAGGTGATAATATGTCAGAATTTTTACCGGTAACACGTGAAGAAATGGAAGCGCGTGGATGGGAACAGGCTGACTTTGTTTATATTACGGGTGATGCTTATGTGGATCATCCTTCTTTTGGAGCCGCTATTATTACAAGAACGCTTGAGGCATATGGTTATAAGGTTTGTATCATTTCTCAGCCAAACTGGAAAGATGTTGAGGAGTTTAGACGTTTTGGAAAGCCTCGTTTAGGATTTTTAATTTCTTCAGGAAATATTGATTCCATGGTAAATCACTATTCGGTTTCTAAGCGCCGTCGTAAAAAAGATTCTTATACACCGAACGGTGAGATGGGAAAACGACCTGATCGTGCAACGATTGTTTATTCACATATGGCACGTCAGGCTTATCCTGATGTTCCGATTATTGTGGGTGGAATTGAGGCATCCTTACGTCGTTTAGCTCATTATGATTATTGGGATGATAAAGTACGTCGCTCGTTATTGTTAGATGCCAAGGCTGATTTATTACTGTATGGTATGGGTGAAAAAATTATTATTGAGGTTGCAGATGCCTTAAATGCTGGAATTGCAGTTGAAGATTTAGTTTATATTCGTGGTTCAGTATGGAAGACAAAAGATTTAGACCGCGCGTATGATTATATTATGCTTCCAAGCTATGAGGAAATTGTAGCGGATAAAATGACCTATGCAAAAAGTTTTAATATTCAGTATGAAAATACTGATTCAATTGTCGCTAAGACATTAGTGGAGCCTTGCCAAGGTTGGTATGTAGTTCAAAATCCACCAGGTGAACGTTTAACTCAAGAGGAAATGGATTATACGTATGCCCTTCCTTATACGAGAAAGTATCATCCGATGTATGAAGAAATGGGTCATATTCCGGCGATTGATGAAGTGAAGTTTAGTTTAATTTCAAATCGTGGATGTTTCGGAGGATGTAATTTCTGTGCTTTGACGTTCCATCAAGGACGTACGATTCAAACTCGTTCTAAAGAGTCTATTATTGAAGAAGCAAAGAAAATTACTGAGGATGTTGATTTTAAAGGATATATTCATGATGTTGGGGGACCAACGGCTAATTTCTATGCCCCAAGTTGTGATAAGCAGATGACAAAAGGTGTCTGCAAGAAGAAGCAATGTTTACATCCAAATCCTTGTAAACAACTGAAGGTGGATCATAGTGATTATCTTGATCTTTTACGCAAGTTAAGAACTTTACCGAAGGTGAAGAAAGTCTTTGTGCGTTCGGGTATTCGTTATGATTATGTGATGTATGACAAGAATGATGAATTTTTCCGCGAATTAGTGGAGCATCATGTAAGTGGGCAGTTGAAGGTTGCACCTGAGCATGTTTCGGATACGGTATTGCATTATATGGGAAAACCAACGCGTTCTTTATATGATCGTTTTGTGAAGAAGTATTATGCGATTAATCAAAAGTTAGATAAGGATCAGTATTTAGTCCCTTATTTAATGAGTTCACATCCGGGCTGTGATTTACGTGGAGCGATTGAGTTGGCAGAATATTTACGTGATATTAATCATCAACCTGAACAGGTACAGGATTTCTATCCAACTCCAGGTACGTTATCCACAACGATGTTCCATACAGGAGTTGATCCTCGTACGATGACCCCTGTTTATGTACCGAAAGATCCTCATGAGAAAGCAATGCAACGTGCATTAATTCAATATAAGAATCCACAGAATTATGATTTAGTTTATGAGGCATTACAAAAGGCTGGACGTTTAGATTTAGTGGGTTATGGCCCTGAATGTTTAATTAAACCTGCTAAACCAAAGTTACCAAGTAAAGGTGGAAAACCTGCTACTAAATCTAATCAAAAAAATGGTCAAAAAGGTGGTTATCGTTCACAATCAAAATCATATGGTCATTCTAAGAATAAAAAGAAAAAATAAGCCACTCTAACTAGAGTGGCTTATTTTATCACTTTAACAAGTAGAAATTAGTTCCGTCTAAAAATTATGGATATTAGAAAATAGGATAAAAAGGATTCTAACACTGAGCTATATATTTTTTATAGATTAACTTGTCGAATATTCGATTAATATATATTATTATATTCTTTTAATAATAAAAACAATAATAAGCATTGTGGATATTGAGGATAAGTGTCTGAAAGTGTCGATTTTACAACATTTTTGTTTGTTGATATCCTGTGAATAACTTGTAGATAAGTGTCGTTTTTTGTCCACATGGGTGTGAATGGTTTGTAGATAACTGTTTTTATTTGTCGACAATTAAATTAAAAACACGCTACTCGGCGTGTTTTTAATGATTGAATTTTTTTGCTGTTTCATAGGCTTGATGTGTCCATAAGTGTAAATCTGCTATAGGCTCTAAAAATATAATTTTAGATAATAAGTTTGGATGAGCAAATTGTTTAATTAATTGTTCGTGGGTTTTCGGCACAATACAGCAAAGTAGGTGGTCTAATAGGTTAATTCGATCTTTTACTTTACCAGCATGATAGCCATCACAACAAAAGTTAGGATGGTGTTGAAGGGCTTGTCGATTAAAGTAATACCGAATGCCTGGTTGGAAGTTAGTTGTTAAGTCTAATTCAGTGGGATTGTCATTAATTCGTCTTTCTGTTACTAAACGATCTCCGGAAAAACAGTTACCGTAAGACAGCATGACATAATCAAAATAGTCCACAGGATCGCCAGCTGCATTTCTCGATTCCATTCTTAAAACGTTGATATCTTCTTTACGAACTTTTCTTGATGAAAGTAGTTCTCCTGTTGATAAAATTTTAATTCCATCTTCTATGGAAGAAGTATGACAAAATAAATCAGTTAAACATCCCTTTTCATAGCATGCTTTACAGTGTTCAAGCTTTAATGGTAACTCTACTTGTGGATGATTTATTTTTAAATAGTTAAAATAAATTTCTTGCATATCGATTGATTGAAACCATAAAAGAATCTTTCGACGATGTTTAATTTCATAGTTAATAAATTGTTGAAATTCATAAAGTTCAAATTCTGTTGGATTAGGATAATTGCCCACAGTATACATATAGTGTCTAACTTCACTAGAGTCATTCCATTTCCAAATTAAACGGAAATCTTCTTTTTCAATGGTTACAATTGTTTGAAAGATTGATTCTGATGATAATTTTTCTCGCGATTCTAAAGAGATAGCTACTTGATTTTCAATAATCCACTTGTAATTCATCTGTTTTTCCCCCTTTAAAAAAGCATCGAAATTAATTCGATGCCTTTTTTGTTGAATCACGCTCAATTAAATATCCTGTAAATTCATGCGTATGAATTCCTTCTTCTTTATTAATCGCACGCATCATAATTTCGCCCGCTTTTCTCCCCCATTGATAGCGATTGATATGATAGGTTGTGATTTGTGGATAACAATATTGTGAAAGTTCAATATCATCAAATCCCGAAACAATGATATCATTAGGAATATTGATTCCAGCTTCTTTAAAGGCTTCAATGGCTCCGACTGCCATCAAGTCATTAGCACAGGCTAATGTGTCAAAGTCAACCTCTTGTTTTTCAATTAAATGTTTTACGATTTGATATGCCTTTTCTTTTGTATAATCACACTCAAAAGTTCTTGAATACGTTAGTTCATAATCTTTTAAGACTTGTTGATAAGCATCATGACGATAGTTATTGTCAGATGCAAATGTATCCCCACTCATATAGGCAATTTTTTTACTACCTTGTTGAACTAGATGTTTCATAATTTGTGTAAAAGCATCATGGTTGTTAATCATGACGTTATAAATTCCATCGCCTTCGAGTTTGCGATCCATTAGGATAAAAGGTGTTTCGTGACTAGCATAAGCGCCTATTACGCTATCTTCAATAGCTGGATTTAACATAATCATTCCATCTACAAGTTTTTGTCTAATAAATCGTTCTCCTGTTTCAATACCTGAGATAACAATAACATCGTATCCGTCTTCTCGTACTTGATGTTGAATTCCAGCTAATAAACTGCTAAAGTATGGACCGATAAAATCACTTAAAATAACACCAATAATTTTTGTTTTTTTTGTTTTTAAAGACCTAGCAGCTGCGTTTGGAGAAAAGTTAAGTTGTTTAGCTGCTTCTAAAACTTTCTGCCTTGTTGCGTCACTAATTTTATTGCTTCCATTTAGTGCATAAGATGTTGTTGATAAGGAAACCCCTGCTAATTTTGCAACGTCTTTCATCGTGGCCAATGTCATCACCCTTTCTTAGTGTATAATTACCCTATTATAATAGTTTAATTATATCGTAATTTAGAAAGGACTTATAATTGTATACGGTTACACATTATATTAAATTAAAAAACTCTCCATGAGGAGAGTTTTTCTTGTGGATATCTTAGAATTCTGCATTTTTTGGTGTACGTGGGAATGGTACAACGTCGCGAATATTTTCAACACCAGTGATGTACATAATCATACGCTCAAATCCTAAACCGAATCCAGCATGTTTTACACCACCATAACGGCGTAAGTCTAAATACCAGTCTAATTCTTCTTTTGGTACTCCGATTTCATCCATACGTTGCTCTAAAATTTCTAAACGTTCTTCACGTTGAGAACCACCGATTAATTCACCAACACCTGGTACTAAAAGGTCCATTGCAGCAACTGTTTTTTGATCATCATTTAATCGCATGTAGAATGCTTTAATATCTTTTGGATAGTCTGTTACGAAAACAGGCGCTTTGAATACTTCGTCTGTTAAGTAACGTTCATGTTCTGTGGATAAGTCAATTCCCCATGAAACTGGGTTTTCGAATTTTTTATCTGCTTTTAATAAAATTTCAATTGCCTCTGTGTATGGTAAACGTTTGAAGTCTGATTCTGCCACAGCTTTAACACGATCTAATACACCTTTGCTTACGAATTGATTAAAGAATTTCATTTCTTCAGGGGCATTTTCTAATACATAGTTGATGATGTATTTAATCATACCCTCAGCTAAATCCATATCGTCTTGTAAGTCGGCAAATGCGATTTCTGGTTCAATCATCCAGAACTCAGCAGCATGACGTTGTGTATTTGAGTTTTCTGCACGGAACGTCGGTCCGAATGTATACACATCACGTAATGCTAAAGCGAATGTTTCAGCTTCTAACTGTCCTGATACTGTTAAGTTTGTAGATTTTGCGAAGAAATCTTGTTTGAAATCTACTGCTCCTTCTTCAGTGCGTGGTACGTTATTGAAATCTAACGTTGTAACTTGGAACATTTCTCCTGCACCTTCAGCATCTGATCCAGTGATAATTGGAGTGTGCACATAAACGAAGTTTTTTTCTTGGAAATAGCTATGGATAGCGTATGCTACTAATGAACGAACACGGAATACTGCTGAGAATAGGTTAGTACGTGGACGTAAGTGTGCCACTTCACGTAAGAATTCACGAGTATGTTGTTTTGGTTGGATTGGATAGTTTTCTGGACAATCTCCTTCAAGAATAACTTCTTGTACTTTAATTTCAAATGGTTGTTTTGAGCCTGGTGTAGGATAAACTAATCCGCGAACTGTTACAGCAGAACCAACACGAAATTTTTGAACTTCTTTAAAGTTTTCTAAATTTTCTTCATATACAGCTTGGATTGTTTCAAAGAATGATCCATCATTGATCATTAAGAATCCAAATGCTTTTTGAGCGCGATTGTTACGAACCCATCCGTTAATTTCAACCACTTGGTTAGCATAACGATCTAAATTTCTAAATAATTGACGTACAACGATTTTTTCCATTAATAGGTCCTCCTTTTATAATAAATGAATATTTTGTTGCTTACACTGCTCAATGATATCCACAGGCCAAATTGAACTTTGAACTTCACCGATATGCATTTTTTCTAAGAAAAACATACATAAGCGAGATTGTCCAATCCCACCACCAACAGTAAATGGATATCGACCATTTATCAAATCTTGATGATATGGTAAATTCAATCGATCCATTGTATCGGTCACCTCTAGTTGATGAAGTAGAGCTTGTTTATCTACACGAATTCCCATTGATGAAATTTCAAAAGCCCTTTTTAAGATGGGATTATAGAGTAAGATATCCCCATTTAGTTCCCAATCATCGTAATCAGGTGCTCGTAAATCATGAACTTTGCCAGAGTTTAAAACCTTCCCAATTTGCGAAATAAAAACAGCGCCATACTTTTTGCAAATTTCATCTTCTCTTTCTTTTGGAGATAAATTAGGATATAAATTTTCTAACTCTTGGCTCGTAATAAATGTAATTTCATCAGGCAATTTTTTGGTGAGTTGTGGATAAGTCTTTAATAAACTTTTTTCCGTCTCAACTAGTGCACGATAAATTTGTTGAACAATTGAGTATAAATTCTGTGTCGTGCGGTTTTCCTCAAGAATAATTTTTTCCCAATCCCATTGATCAACATAGATCGAATGGATATTAGATAAAGTTTCATCTCTTCGAATCGCGTTCATATCTGTGTATAACCCTTCATCTATAGAAAATCCATAGTCTTTTAAGGCTTTACGTTTCCACTTAGCAAGTGAATGAACGATTTGAATAGTTTCCCCTGATAATAAATCAAAGCTTACTGGACGTTCAACTCCATTTAAATTATCATTTAGTCCACTATCTGATGGGACAAATAAAGGGGCTGATACTCGAAGTAGATTTAATTCTTTTGCTAATTCTGTTTGAAAAAAATCTTTAATTTTTTTGATTCCTTTTTGTGTTTCAATGAGAGATAACTTGCTTTCGTACATGAATTCCACCTCCGGCAACAAAAAAAAACAGTCTTCGCCCAAAAGGGACGAATGACTGTTGATCCGCGGTACCACCCTAGTTTAAGAATAGAATATTCTTACCCTTTCCCTTTAACGCAGGTGTACGACTTAGCCTACTTACAAATAATTGCTTTCGATAAGTAACTCCAAGGTGTTCTTCGCTTTTAACGCCATATCAGGCTCCCACCGTCCCTGACTCGCTTTGACTTAATTAAAAGGTACTCTCCTTTTCAACGTAGATATTGACTTATTAATATCTTATACACTTAACTAATTTTAGTCAATGATAAATATTAAAAATTTATATTGTTTAGTCTAGTTCTTTAAAGTTAAAAATATTCTCATATATTTTAAAATTATTTTTTTATTAAAAGTTTATGCTTTTCTTGTAAGAAGATGATATGTTTATCCACATATAAGATGTTTTTTCCATCCCTATTGCTCTAATTTGCTGAAGAAGATAATTTCTTTATTTGAATTTTTCTTCAGAGGTTTATGATTATTGGAGAGTGTCTTCGTATAAATTGAGCATCATTTGGAAAACTTCTTGGTAGTCTGATAATTTAGCAGAGATTATTTAGATAGTCATATAGAATCTCCTGTATATGTTATAATTTTTAATTATATTAGATGTCGAATCTGTTATCAGAATTCGACATTGAAATGTGGATAAATAAAAAGGAGTGTTGATTATGGGAATTATTTTAGCGTCACAGTCTCCAAGACGAAAAGAATTATTAGAGTTAGCTGGAATTGAACATAGAGTGGTTGTTAGTGCTGTAGATGAGGTAATGGATGCTGATTTAGATGTAGCAGGTCAAGTTCAAGATTTAGCAATTCAAAAGGCTTGTGCAGTTGCTGATCTTTTTGAAAGTGAAACTGTTATTGGTGCGGATACGATTGTTGTCTGTGATGGAAAAATTTTAGGTAAACCAAAAAATGAAGAAGATGCATTTAATACGTTAAAAAATTTATCAGGACGTAAACATCAGGTTATGACAGGTGTAAGTATTATTAATAAAGAAAAAGAGTTATTAACAAGTTTCGTTAATATTACGGATGTTGAATTTTATTATGTTACAGATGAATGGATTTTAAATTATATTAAAAGTGGAGAACCAATGGATAAGGCAGGATCTTATGGAATTCAAGGAAAAGGGTTTGAATTAGTAAAATCTATTTCTGGAGATTATTATAGTGTCATGGGATTACCCATTGCTCAATTAAAGAGAACGTTAACTCATTTAAATTTAATTTAATAGTCTTTATACACAGTTTTTAAATAGAGATGTGAGTCTGTCGATTCACGTCTTTTTTTGTTATTATTATATATTATATTTTTTTTATAATAACAATAATAATAAGCTTTGTGGATATTGAGGATAAGTGTCTGAAAGTGTCGATTTAACGAAGTTTTTGCTTGTTGATATCTTGTGAATAAACTGTAGATAAGTGTCGTTTTTTGTCCACATGGTTGTGAATTGTTTGTATATAACTGTTTGTTATTGTCGAAAATAGTGGTTTAAAAAAGTTGAATTTTAGTTAGAAAAATACTTTTTTTATTATTTAATTGTCCCCCCTTAGGGGAGGTGAGAAATCAAAAAGAGAGTTTTAATTTTTTATGGAGAAATGATTTTTGATATTATTTAAGCTAGAAAAAGGGTTCTAATATTAGATTTTAAAAATTTTTATTATATATAGGATTTTTATTTATTAATAGTTAGAATGAAATGGTATTTGTATTGTGGAAAGTCTGGTACTCAGCTTATTAAGTGAATATGAAAATTTATTAATTTTTTTTGAATTTAAATACTTAAGTTAGAAATACAGCATTAATTTTAAATGATAGGTGATAAAGAATTATTTTATTTTTAGGAAAGTAAAAAACTTTTTTTCGACAAAACTTCCTATTGTATTTATATATTTATTTTTTATAATAATAACAATAATAATAAGTTCTGTGGGTAGTGGGGATAACTGTCTGAAAATGTCGATTTTATGAGATTTTTGCTTGTTGATATCTTGTGAATAAACTGTAGACAAGTGTCGTTTTTTGTCCACATAGATGTGGATTAGTTGTAGATAAATGCATTTTATTGTCGGCAATCAAAGTGAGAAAAACAGACATAATATGACATAAAGATATAGCTAGTTTAGATTTTTATAATCTATGAAGGTTATAAAATAAAAAAGATTAGAGGAAAAATTTCTCTAATCTTTTTTATTTATTTTCCTAAGCAGAATTTACTGAAGAGTTCATCGAGTAATGAATCTCCCATATCTTCTCCGATAATTTCACCAAGTGAATACCATGCATTTTTAATATCAATTTCAACCATATCCACAAGCATTCCTAACTGCATAGCTGAAATGGCATCGTTAATTGAATTAATAGCTTGTTTTAGTTTAGCAATATGACGGGCATTTGATAAATAAGTCATATCTTTAGCTCCGATATCCCCAATTTCAAACATTTTTTTAATTTGATTTTCTAGAACTTCAATTCCTTTTTCTAAAACCATAGAGGTTTCAATATAGTTTGGAAGTTCGTCTCGTTCAATTTGAGTCTCTAAATCTGTTTTATTTAAGATGATAATACGGTTTTTATCATTTGTTAATGATAATAGTTCACGATCATCGGCTGTTAATTTTTCATTATTATTTAAAACTAATAAAACAAGTTCGGCTTCGTTAATTAGTTTTTTTGATTTTTCAACACCAATAGCTTCAACAATGTCCTCTGTATCACGAATTCCAGCCGTATCGATTAAATTTAATGTTAATCCACCGATATTAATATACCCTTCAACTGTATCACGTGTTGTTCCTGCAATATTTGTTACGATGGCTTTTTCTTCACGCATTAATTGATTCAGTAAACTTGATTTTCCAACGTTAGGACGCCCGATAATGACAGTTTTAATTCCATCTCGAAGAATTTTTCCTGTTTTAGCTGTATCTAATAGTTTTAACATTTTTTCATGAATATCGATTGAACGAGGAAGTAAGATGTCGTTTGTCATTTCTTCAACATCATCATATTCAGGATAATCGATATTAACTTCGATATTAGCTAAAATATTTAAAATTTCTTCACGCATTTCTTTAATTAAACGAGAAACACGCCCATCTAAACCGTTTAAAGCTAGTGATAAAGATTGTTCGCTTTTAGCATGAATGATATCCATAATTGATTCGGCTTGTGCTAAATCGATACGGCCATTTAAGAAGGCGCGTTTTGTGAATTCCCCAGGTTCAGCAAGTCGTGCACCAGCTAATAAAATAAGTTCTAGTATTTTATTAGTGACTAAAATTCCCCCGTGGCAGTTAATTTCCACGATATCTTCAGCCGTAAATGTTTTTGGTGCTCGCATGACTGAAACTAAAACTTCATCGACTTTTCGGTCAGTTTCAGGATCATATATAAAACCGTAGTTAATGGTATGGCTAGCAACACTTTTTAAATCTTTTCCACGAAAAATTTTATTTGCAATATCTAAGGCTTCATCTCCACTTAAACGAATGATTGAGATGGCTCCTTCGCCCATAGCAGTAGAGATTCCAGCGATTGTATCTTGTAGCATTAAAACACCTCCATAGCAGTTAGTTTATCATGTTCGATTTTTCTGGCTTTTATTCAATTTAGTTTAATTGTAGCATAAAAGGTCAATAAGTTAAAAATAGACCTCACTAAGAGGTCTATTAGGCTTTATATTTGATTGTAAGATATCGATTAGGCTCGACTCCATTTGAAACTGTCTGAATGTTTTTCCAATCTGATAATGTATTATGGATAATACGTCGATCATAAGCATTCATTGGGTCAAGTTTCGCATCAATCTTTGAGTGAAGCACTTCTTTTGCGGTTTTCTTAGCAAGAGCTTCTAATTTTTTAATTTGATTTTCCTTATAAGAGCCGATATCCACAAGGACTTTTAAATGTTTATTGGTATATTGATTTACAACTTGGCTTGTTAAAACTTGAATGCTTTGAAGTGTTTTTCCTTCACGGCCGATAATAAGTCCATTATTATCACTATTTACATTAAAAGTTATAGATTGTTTGCTAGGTATTATCTCGACTGTTCCTGTTAAATTGAAATCATTTAATAATTGGAGAAGATATTTTTTTCCTTCTTCAATTGGATCAAGATTTAAAGAGACTTCTGCTTTTATATAAGCACCTAGTCCAAAGATTCCTTTTTTCTCCTCTAGCACATTAATAATCAATTGTTGTTGGTCTTGATGAAAATGATTCTTTGCAGCTATGAGGATATCGTTCATAACTTTTCCTTCGAATATTTTCGGTTTCATCCAAATCACTCTTTCTTTTAAGTATGAGTAAGTTTTGCGACCAACGGTTAATTTATGCAATGACTAGTGGAATCTATTTCACAGATGGTCGTCATATCCTAATACAATTTTAATCTATATTATTTTGGAATGATATCCATTTTTTTATAAAGTTGCTCTAATTTTTCTTTAAATGATACGTAATCTAATTCTTTTACGCCTTTACGGGCGATTACAAAGTAATCATAGTTAGAATCTATTGTTTGTTTGTGTTCAGTTGTGACGTTTCGGATATATCGTTTAACTTTATTTCGTTCTACCGCATTTCCGATTTTTTTTCCAACTGAGATTGCAATTCTGAAGTTTTCATTGTCTGTTTTTTTATATTTATACACAATGAAATAAGGATTAGCTTTTGAACGTCCATTTTTCATGACTTGTTCAATTTCACTACTTTTTTTGATTCGATAATTTTTTTGCATCATCTCACCCGCTATATTTTTTTAGCTAGTAAAAAGACCACTATAAAGAGTGGTCTTATGCGCATAACACTTTTCTACCTTTTTTACGACGACGAGCTAAAACATTGCGTCCTCCTGGTGTTGCCATACGAGCGCGGAAACCATGAGTTTTTGCACGTTTACGTTTGTTTGGTTGCCAAGTACGTTTCATCTATAACACCTCCTAAGAGTTTTATACCATAGCATAATTCAATATTATAGTCAATCTAAACTGTAAAGTCAATGATTACTTTTTGGATATCGTGTCGTCTACTGTGGACATGTGAATAGATTTTACTTAGACGATAGAATTAAAAAGTATTCCACAATATTATTCACAATTCGACACGTTGTTTATACCTTACTCTGTGGATATTGGGGATAAATGACGAAAACATTGGTGTTACAGGCTTTTTAGCTTGTGGTTATCCACTGCACATTGTCGAAAAGTGTTGCAGATTGTTGAAGAAAAACACATATCCACAAGGTTGTTTATAACTTTTTGTTGATTTTTTACACATTGTGGACTTTTTTAAGTTTTGGTTATGCTATAATGTTGATAGAAGAGACTTTCGGATGAGGTGTATGTGGTGGAAAAATATCAACGAATATGGGATGATGCTATCAACCGACTGAAATCTAATATTTCTCAACAATCATTTGATATGTTTTTTAGCACTCCCAAAAAAGTATATAAAGTAAAGAATAATAAAATGTATGTGATTGTTCAAAATAACCATGAACAATTTATGCTAGATAAATTTTATTTAAAAGAACTTGTGGAAATGATTGCCGAAGTATCCGGATTTAATTATGATGTTAAATTTATTACAAATGACTATGTAAAAAATGATCAGCAAGCATTTGATTTAACAAAACCGGATCCAAATCTTCCAAAATATTATAGAGGGAATTTAAATACAACTTATACATTTGATCGCTTTGTTGCGGGGAAAAGCAATCGTTTAGCGTATATGATTGCTCTTCAGGTAGCGGAACGTCCTGGAGAGGTTGCCAATCCACTGTATATTTTTGGTGGGGTAGGACTTGGAAAGACACATTTAATGCAAGCCATCGGGAATTTTATTTTAGATGATAATCCATCATCAAGAATTTTATACTGTACCTCAGAAAAATTTATTGATGATTATCGTCACGCAACATTAGATAATAATTTTGAAGCATTTAAAGAAAAATATCGAAATATTGATGTTTTATTAATTGACGATATTCAATTCTTATCTAAAAAAGAACAAACTCAAACTG
Source organism: uncultured Turicibacter sp. (assembly GCF_938044715.1). NCBI lineage: Bacteria > Bacillati > Bacillota > Erysipelotrichia > Erysipelotrichales > Turicibacteraceae > Turicibacter > uncultured Turicibacter sp. The sequence goes on along the minus strand of NZ_CALIOS010000055.1, from coordinate 94,310 downwards.
AGTTCTTCAACACGTTTAATGAGCTATACAATAATAATAAGCAAATTGTTATCACATCGGATCGTCCAGCATCTGATTTAAAGGATATTATGGATCGTTTAACTTCTCGATTTGAATGGGGATTACAAGCAGATATTCAAATCCCTGATACGCAAACAAGAATTGAAATTATGAAGAAAAAATTAGCTGGGGAAAACATTAATCTTGATGAGTTCCCAGAAGAAGTTTTAGAGTTTATTGCAAGTAAGTTTAATAGCAATGTTCGTACGCTTGAGGGTGCATTGAAACGTTTAATTTTCTATGCTACAATTAATAATTCAGATTTCACTATTGAATTAGCGAACGAAGCGTTAAGAGATTTATTTAAAGCAGAACAAAAAAATTCAAAAATTGATGTGAATAACATTATAAAAGAAGTTGGCGCATACTACGATGTATCAGTTGCTGATATTTTATCGAAAAAACGTAAGAAAAATATTGCTTATGCAAGGCAAGTGGCCATGTTCTTAACAAGGGAACTAACAGGAAGTTCATTCCCAAAAATCGGGGAAGCTTTTAGTGGACGCGATCATACGACAATCATGCATGGTTGTGAGAAGATTGAAAAAGAGTTAAAAGAGAGTGCTGAATTAAAGAAAGCTATTAATGATTTAAAACAGGCTCTATCTTAATTTATAAACAGGCTTATGGATAAGATTCGACATTAAAGTATGAACTGTCCACAAGTTATCCACAACTAAAAACACCTACAGGAGGATGTTTTTAGACATTATCCCCTATATTCACAAACATTATTACTAAAATGGTTATAAAAAGATATAATATATAATTATATAGGAGTGATTAATTTGAAAATTAAAGTTGATCGTCAATTGTTATTAACCCAACTTTCATACATTAGCAAAGCAATCCCGACTAAAACACCTTTACCAGTGTTGACGGGTATTAAATTTGTTGTATCAGATGAAGGTCTTTATTTAACAACAAGTGATTCAGATATTACGATTAATACATTTTTACCGTTAGAAGTAAATGATACACAAGTAATCCAAATTGATGCTGTAGGTTCAATTATTATCCCAGGAAAATATTTTATTGAAATTATTAAAAAATTAAATGGAGATACAATTGAAATTAGTACATTTGAAGGAAACTATGTCACAATTAAATGTGGACGAAGTGAATACACATTAAATGGATTTGATGTTACTCAATATCCAAACATTGAGTTAATTAAAAATGATGATCCTATTCACATGGAAAAACAATTACTAAAAACAATTATTCGTCAAACGGTATTTTCAACAGCAAATAGTGAAAATCGTCCTGTGTTAACAGGGGTTAACTTCCGCTATGATGCAGATGAGTTAATGTGTGTTGCCACAGATAGTTTCCGTTTATCTAAAAAGACAGTTCCATTAAATAAATTACATGATTCATTTAATATCGTTATTCCAGGACGTAGTTTAATCGAGTTATCAAAAATTTTAGATGATTCACATAACTCGGTAGATATCTATTTAGCAAATAATCAAATTTTATTCCAAATTGGAAATATTTCATTCCAATCACGTTTATTAGATGGAATTTATCCAGAAACAAAAGAATTTGTTCCTACAACATTCGGAATTGAAATTAAAGCAAATTATCATGAATTATTAAATGCATTTGATCGTGCTGCTTTAATTGCTCGTGATCAAGTATCTAATGTCGTTAAATTAAATATTTTACCTGAAGAAAGTAAGTTATTAATTACAGCTCAATCTCCTGAAGTCGGAAAAGTTGAAGAAGAAGTTCAAGTAGAAATGATTTCGGGTGGAGAATTACGTATTGCATGTAGTGCACTATTTATTATCGATGCATTAAAAGCAATTAATAATTCAGATGTTATCATGAGTTTCAATGGAGATATGCGTCCATTTGTTTTAAGAGATAAATACGATGAGACAACAATTCAATTAATTGTCCCAGTACGTATGGAATAGTATTTAAAAGATTAGTGACATTTTGTCACTAATCTTTTTTTGTTTGTCCACAAGTTGTGGATAACTTTTAGAGTTGTTCACAGATTTGAAAACGATATTTTCCGATTTTTTTAGATAGAAAAAAGTATGATTTTACATTGGTATTATCACAAAATTAGAAGAAAATATTAAATATAGTCGAAAAAAAGATACTATTTTGCCTGTGGATAATGTGGATAAATTAAAAGAGTTAGATAAGAGAATAAAAAAAACGGTAGGAAATAAAGTTTCCCACCGTTTTTTTATTAAGATTTTTTAACTGATTGCATGAATTTTTTGATGACTGAATCTCCCGAGTAGTTTAAAACACCATTTTTATAAACTCGTGATCCGAAGGTTAGAATAATGATGATAACTAGTAGATTGAGTCCAATTGATAACCAAATCATTGGCGTTGAAACAGTCATGGTCGCGATTCGAAGTGGCATAATGTAAGGAGAAACAAATGGAATCATAGACATGACTTTGATAAATGGCGCTTCGGGTGAAGTCATTCCAAAAATTCCAATGTAGAAAGAAACAAGTCCAATGACCATAATTGGTGAAATAGCAATTTGATATTCTTCTACGGAACTAATGATTGAGCTTAAGATTAAGACACTAACGAGATAAACGAGGTAAGCGACAATTGCAAAGATAATTAGGTAAATAATAATTCGAGCTTTATCAGGTGATATCACCATTGAGACGGTATTCATAACATCTTCTGGGAGGTTTTTCATCATCGATTGAATGGAGATTGTAAATAGCACCATAAAGATAGCGAGTTGTGTTAAAGCATAGAAGCTGTTATACACAATTTTTCCGTAAAGCTGTTTGATTGGAGAAATTGAAGTAATGATAATTTCCATAACACGTGATGTTTTTTCTTCCATGATTTCTTGACCTGCATACACTGAGTACATGTATGAGAATAAGAAAATTAAGATGATTGAGATATAGGCAATTCCCATGCTCCCTAATGATTCTTCTGCTGATTGAGCTTTCTCATCAAGTGCAATTAAATTCATAGAAAATGGTCTTTGGATAAGTTCGGTTTGAGCTTCTGTTAAACCGGCAGTTTCCATTGCAATTTTTGAGTTATACCCTGATAAAATTTGTTCACCAATGGTATAGAATGAATTGTTGGAGAAATCATTGGCAACATATGTGGCAGATAATAGGTTCGTTTCATCATAATCGATAATGAAGTAAGCCGATATGTCGTTATTTTCGACGAGTTGGTTAAGTTCATCTGTTGAATCTGTACTTTGTTCAAGTAAGACATCTGAGAGAATACTATTAAAATCTTTTTCAAATTGTGAATAAAGTTGATTCGTTTCGTCCACAACATAAATTGTCTGAGAATAATCAAAAGTATCATTAAAGAAACTCATGATATTACCAAGTTGACTCACTAAAAAGCCGATGATGATTAAGAAGATGTTAAATCCAATAAAGGCTTTACTTTTAATTTTACGAAGATAGTTATATAAGACGTAGTTCCAAAATTTACTCTTCATATGCTTGTCCCACCTTTTCTATGAAAATTTCATGTAGTGAAGGTTCACACACGAGAAACTTTTCAATATGATGCTCAGGTTTTAAAGCATTAAAAATTGTTGAAACATACTCTTTATTATCGATTTTTAAACACCAATCATCTTGAACACGTGTGACTTCATTAACATGTGGAATAGCTTTTAAATAATCAAGAGTTAAATTTCCTTGAATCAGAATGGTTCTAGCATTATATGATTTTTTTATTTCTTTTAGATTACCTTGTAAAACAGTTTGACCTTTTCTCAAAATAGTAAGTCGATCACATAATGTTTCAATGTGTTCCATACGATGAGAGGAGAATATAATCACTTTACCTTGTTCTTTGAAGTTCATTATTTCTGTTTTCATCATTTCAAGATTGATTGGGTCAAGTCCTGTAAAAGGTTCATCTAGGATAATAAGTTCTGGCTTATGAATAACGGCGGTAATAAATTGAATTTTTTGTTGGTTTCCTTTTGAAAGTTCTTTAATTTTTTTGTTTTTATATTCCATGATTCCAAATTTTTCGAGCCAATAATCAAGTTCTTTATCAATTTCTTGTTCTTTCATACCTTTTAGTAAAGCAAGATAAGAAACTTGATTTTTAACGGTTAGTTTTTGTAGCAATGCTCTTTCTTCAGGTAAGTACCCAATGATATCGTTTGTTGATTCATTGATTTTGTGGCCATTCCAAGTGATTTCACCAGAGGTTTGATCATAAAGTCCTAAAATCATTCTAAATGTTGTGGTTTTACCTGCTCCATTTGCCCCGAGTAATCCATAGATTTCACCTTTTTTTAGATGCAGGTTTAAGTCTGATACGGCTTTTATATCATGAAACTCTTTATTTACATTTTTTAAAACTAGCACCGTTTTTCTCTCCTTTTCATGTAAATTCATGAAGTATGCGCCTTATGATTAAGTCATAGATATCAATATTATGATATATTTGGTATCAAATAACAATATTTGGATGATAATAATTCATAATTGCTTTTTATCCACAAATTTAATTTCTCATAAAATATTGAAGGATGTTAAAGAATTTTGTCTAAAACGAAAGAAATTTGTTTACTATTTGTGATACTAATGTTATTTTTATTGTTTATTGTCGAGTTTTAGATGTAAAATAAGAATAGTCTTTTTGAATAGTGTGAAGTTTAATGTTTACTGTAAGGAGTGAGCTTATATGATATATGATGTAATCGTTGTTGGTGGAGGTCATGCCGGAATTGAGGCGGCACTTGCCCCGGCACGTATGGGTTGCCAAACTTTAATGGTAACGGGAGATATTAATCGTATTGGTCATATGCCATGTAATCCAGCTATTGGGGGTCCAGCGAAAGGGATTGTTGTTCGTGAAATCGATGCCCTTGGTGGAGAAATGGGTGCTAATACAGATAAGACGCATATTCAAATGCGTATGTTAAACACAGGTAAAGGACCTGCTGTTCGAGCACTTCGTGCTCAAGCGGATAAAGTTGATTATCCAAAAGAAATGCAAAAAACAGTTCTTTCACAAGAAAATTTAGATGTTAAAGAAGCAATTGTGGATAACTTAATTGTTGAAGATGGAACTGTTAAAGGAATTACTTTAGAATCTGGGGAACAAATTTTTGGTAAAACGGTTATTTTAACAACAGGTACTTACATGCATTCTAAAGTCATGATCAGTGATGAGATTACATTAAGTGGACCTGATGGTGCTAAAACTTCGTTAGGATTATCTCAAAGTCTAAAAGATTTAGGATTTGAGCTATTCCGATTAAAAACTGGAACACCGCCTCGTGTTGCAACAGATAGTGTTGATTTTTCTAAAACAGAAATTCAACCTGGCGATGATGTTGTTCGTGCGTTTAGTTTTGATACAAAAGAACATTTACCACTTGAGGATCAAGTGCCATGTTATTTAACTTATACAAGTGGTGATACACACCAAATTATTATGGATAACTTAACACGTTCTTCAATGTATTCAGGAGTTGTTGAAGGGGTTGGACCTCGTTACTGTCCATCAATTGAAGATAAAGTGGTTCGTTTTAACGATAAACCACGTCACCAAATCTTCTTAGAACCTGAAAGTAAGCACATCGATGAAATTTATGTTCAAGGGTTCTCGAGTAGTTTACCAAGAGACGTACAAGAGAAAATGATTCGTACGATTGCAGGGTTAGAAAATTGTCGTATTGTGCGTTATGCTTATGCCATTGAGTATGATGCAATTAAACCTGTTCAATTATGGCCGTCACTTGAAACTAAATTAGTTAAAAATTTATATAGTGCAGGTCAAATTAACGGAACAAGTGGATATGAAGAAGCAGCAGGGCAAGGAATTATGGCCGGAATTAATGCGGCACTTCGAGTACAAGGGAAAGATCCATTAATTTTAAAACGTAGTGAAGCTTATATTGGGGTATTAATTGATGATTTAGTGACGAAAGGAACGTTGGAACCTTATCGTTTATTAACATCTCGTGCAGAATATCGCTTATTATTACGCCATGATAATGCAGATTTACGTTTACGCGAATATGGACATCAAGTTGGTTTAATTAATGAAGAAAAATATGCAGCCTTTTTAGATAAAAAAGCTCAAATTGAAGCTGAAAAAGAACGCTTATCTCAAATTAAAATTACTCCAAAAGGAAATACGAATGAATATTTAGAAAGTATTCCTTCATCTCCTTTAAAAGATGGGATTACAGCTCTTGAACTTTTAAAACGTCCAGAGATTACTTATCAACATATCCACAGTTTAATTGAAGAAAAAAATGAATCAATTTCTGAAGAAGTCATTGAGCAGGTTGAAATTCAAGTTAAATACGAAGGATATATTAATAAGGCTTTACAACAAGTTGAAAAACTTCATAAAGTTGAAGAAAAGAAAATTCCAGACTACATTGATTATGATGATGTTCCAAACTTAGCGATCGAAGCAAAACAAAAACTAAAAGATATTCGTCCATTAACAATTGGACAAGCAACTCGTATTTCGGGAGTTAATCCGGCGGATATTTCAATCTTAATGGTTTATTTAGAGTCAGGGAAATTTAAAAAAATTAATTAATAAAAAAAGAGTTAAGGAAGGACGCTTTCTTAACTCTTTGTCGAGTAAGGAGATGAAATAATGACACCACAACAATTTTATGAGGCATTAAAAGAATTTGGAATTGAGTTAACGGAAGAGCAAAAATGGCAATTACATCGTTATTTTGAATTATTAGTTGAATGGAATGAAAAAATGAATTTAACTGGAATAACTGAAGTTAATGAAGTTTATTTAAAACATTTCTATGATTCGTTACTTGCATTTTTAATGTTTAAAGATATCCACAAGTGTGAATCTTTATGTGATGTTGGATCTGGAGCAGGATTCCCAGCTTTACCGGTGAAAATCGTTTATCCACATTTAAAGATGGATTTAGTCGATTCCCTAGGAAAACGTGTGAACTTTTTAAATCATGTTATTGCGGAAACAAAGCTTCAAAATATCAAGGCTTATCATTCACGTGCTGAAGAATATGCAGATAAACATCGTGAATCGTTTGATATTGTAACAGCACGTGCGGTTGCAAGATTAAATGTTTTATCTGAGTTATGTGTGCCTTTAGTTAAAGAGGGTGGATTCTTTATTGCTCTAAAAGGTCAAACAGGTGATGAAGAATTAAAAGAATCTAAAAAAGCATTAGAAACATTTGGTGTGGAAATCATTGAAGTCAAACATATTGAGTTACCCGAAGAAGCGGGAACTCGAACTAATATTTATACAAAAAAATACAAAAAGACACCAAACAAGTATCCAAGAGCATACGGGCAGATTAAAAATAAGCCAATAAAATAGCATTAACTGTCAGTTGTCAGGACAAGACTTTATAAATGATAGAAAAAAGAAGAAAAATACGTTATAATTTAAACATTAATTCTTTTTTTATTTTACTATAAGGGGGACATAGGGTGTTTAGCTTTTTTTCGAAAGATGACTCGCACAATCAAGTAAAAGATGAAGTAACTCAATTACCTATTGCAAAAATTGTTCCGAATAAATATCAACCACGAAATATTTTTAATGACGAAAAGATTTTGGAATTATCAGAATCAATTAGGGAACACGGGGTTATTCAACCGATCGTGGTAAGAAAATTAAAAGATGGATATGAAATTATCGCCGGAGAACGACGTTATCGTGCATCAAAATTAATTGGATTAGATAAAGTTCCTGCTATTATTCGTGATTATGATGATAAAAAATCAGCATCAATTGCGATTGTTGAAAATATTCAACGTGAAGATTTAACGGCAATCGAGGAAGCTTTAGCTTACAAACAGTTAATTGATTTACATGGTATTACGCAGGCGACTTTAGCAAAACAGATGGGAAAATCTCAATCGACGGTTGCTAATAAAATTCGTTTATTAAATTTATCTGAAACGGTGCAACAGGCTGTTTTAGAACGTAAAATTACGGAACGTCACGCACGTGCATTATTAGTGGTAAAAGAGGAAGAGTTACAGTTAGAGTTATTAAATAAAGTGATTGAAAAGGATTTAAATGTATCAGAAACAGAACGTTTAATTGATGAGACATTAAATCCAGTTCAAAAGCCGACGAAGCCAAAAACAATTTCTCGTGTTCCAAGAGATTATCGTATTGCAATGAATACGTTTAAACAAGCAATTATGATGGTTGAAAAAACAGGAATGAAAGTTGCTCATGAAACAGAAGAATTAGAGGATTCTTATGTGATTAAAATTTCCCTTCCTAAAAATAAACATTAATAGAAAAAAAACAGGATTATTCATCCTGTTTTTTTTCTATTAATAATTAGGGGAAAAAGTTGTAAGTTTGAGTTTAATAGTAAAAATGGGCTATAAATTTTGAAAAGTTAATACTAAATATCTTTTATTGTAAAGTTAATGATTTTGGGCAAGTTATTTGTAGATTTATTTTGAATGTAGAGTTATTCACAGGTGGACAAATTAGACGCCATTTTTTGATAAAAAATTAGGTATTGTTTATAATAATCCTATATATCTACAAGATAAGATTTTATGTATTATAAAAATCACAAAATACACAATTATCTGCTAAAATTTATTTTTAATATAATATCATTTCATGGTAAAATATTAACAAGTATGACTTTAGGAGGGTTAATATGGGGAAAATTATCGCTATAACGAACCAAAAAGGTGGAGTTGGTAAGACGACATCTAGTATTAACTTATCAGCATCGTTGGCTCACTTGGGACATAAAGTTTTACTTGTCGATATGGATCCCCAAGCTAACGCTTCTACAGGAATTGGGGTTTATAAAGGTGATGCTGAGTTAACTGTGTTTGATTTATTAGTTGATGAGATACCAACAAATCAGGTAATTTTAAAAACAAATGAAGAAAATTTATTTTTAATTCCATCTTCACAGGAATTAGCGGGATTTGAAGCGATGATTGTAATGGAAAAAGAACGTGAGTTTAAATTATTGCCGAAATTAGAGCAGGTAAAAGATTATTTTGATTACATTATCATTGATTGTCCACCTTCACTTGGATTACTAACTATTAATGCGTTATCTGCCGCAGATTCGACATTAATTCCAGTTCAATGTGAATATTATGCATTAGAGGGATTAACGCAGTTATTAAATACAATTCGTATTGTTCAAAGACGTTTAAATCGAAATTTATCAATCGAAGGTGTTTTATTAACGATGCTTGACCGTCGTACTCGTTTAGGACTTGATGTTATTAACGAAGTAAAACTATATTTTAAAGAAAAAGTTTTTAATACGATTATTCCACGTTTGGTTCGTTTAAGTGAAGCACCATCGTTTGGAAAATCAATTATTGCCTATGATGAAAAATCGTCTGCTGCTCAATTTTATGTTGATTTAGCTAAAGAGGTGGTTAAGAACAATGTCGACTAATAGATTAGGAAGAGGTTTAGGTGCCTTATTTCAAGAACATGATATTGAAAGTATTGAATCTTTTGAGCAAGTAAAAGAAGGAGAAGTTGTTCAGCAGTTAGATGTGAAAACACTTCGTCCAAATCCTTATCAACCACGTAAATATTTTGATGAGACTAAGATTAATGAATTAGCTCTTTCGATTAAAGAGCATGGAGTATTTCAGCCGATTATTGTTAAAAAAGACATTAAAGGTTACATCATTATTGCAGGGGAACGTCGTTTTAGGGCTGCACAAAAAGCAAATCTTCAAACGATTCCAGCTATTGTTCGTGAATTTAACGATCATTTAATGATGGAATATGCTTTAATTGAAAACTTACAACGTGAAGATTTAACGGCAATTGAAGAAGCGGAAGCTTATAAAATGTTGATGCAAAAGTTAGATTTAACACAAGAAAGATTAGCTGAACGTATTGGAAAAAGTCGTGCTTATATTGCAAATACGATGCGCTTATTACAATTACCACGTGTTGTTCAAGATGATATTGAAAATAATATAATTTCAGTAGGACATGGAAAAGTTTTAGCTGGATTAAAAGATGAAGATTTAATCATTAAATTTGCGAATGTTATTAAAGAAAAACAAATTTCAGTTCGTGAATTAGAAGATTTAATTAAAGACGCGTCAATTAATCAACCGGAAATAGAAAAGAAAGTAACGAAAGTATTAAATCCACATCTAGATTATGTTAAAACGAATCTAGAGTCTTATTTCGGAACGAAAGTTAAAATTAAAGAAAAACAAGGTAAGGGTCAGATTATTATTAACTATAATGATCTTGATAACTTAAATCATTTACTCGAGATAATGGGTATAGAATTATAATAGTAAGGAACGATAGAATTGAATTTATTTTTAACTAATTTAGAGCAAGCAATGTCAACAGCAGATGGTATTGCTAAATTCTTTTCAATGGACAAAATTGAAGAATTTTTAGTTCAATTTGCTTTTGATATTTTTACTGTGATTGCGATTATCATTGTTTTATCAATTGTTCGTCGCATTGGTAAGAATATTATTAAGCGTGCATTCGCTGTTAATATCGATAAATTACAAAAGATGACAGGTGGAACGAATCGTCGTAAAGGGACACTTGAGAGTCTTGTTTTAAATATTTGGCGTTATATGATTAATATTATAGGATTAATTGCCGTTTTAGGTGTATTTGTTCCGATTCAAACATTATTAGTAGGGACAGGAAGTTTTGCAGTTGTCTTTGCATTTGCTGCTAAAAGTATGCTTGACGATATTGCAATGGGATTTTTCATTGTGTTTGAAGATTTATTCTCAGTGGGAGATTTTATTGAAGTTGATGGAGCAACAGGTACAGTTGTTGAGATTGGATTACGTTCTGTTAAGATACGCGTTTTAACAGGAGAAACAGTTATTATTCCAAATGGTAATATTAATAAAGTTATTAATCATTCCATTTCAAATGGGCAAGCAGTTGTTGATATTAGTGTAGCTTATGAAGCGGATTTAAATAAAGCTTTATCTACACTTGAGGAAGTTGCGACGCGTACATTTGATTTATATGATGAGATTATTAAAAGACCAGTAGTACTTGGGGTACAAGAACTTGGGGCATCTGAAGTGGTTATTCGTATGATCGCTGAAGTACAGCCGACGACACAGTGGCATATTCAACGTGAATTACGTAAGATAATCAAACTAACTTTTGATGAAAAAGGGATTGAAATTCCATTCCCACGCATGGTTGTATACCAACATAATGGAGGCAATGCAGTCAATGAATAATATTGTATTTGGACTTAATGATATTGTTGAAATGAAGAAACAACATCCTTGTGGGACAAATCGTTGGCAAGTGATTCGTTTAGGGGCAGATATTAAGATTAAATGTTGCCATTGTGAACGCACTTTGATGATGCCAAGACCTGAATTTAAGAAGAAAATTAAGAAAGTTTTAGTCTCTGCAAGTGAAGCTGTAAATGAATAAAATTGTACTGTAAAAGTTAGGTTTGCAGTAACTAAAAAAAAGCGTTGAAATCACTGATTTCAACGCTTTTTATTTTGGAATGACGTGTTAAAAAAATGTAAAATATGCTATAATATATATAGAAAGAAAAAGGTGATTAAACATGCAAACTGAAGTATTTATTACGAGCGAGTACATTACTCTAGGACAGTTTTTGAAGTTTGAAAACATCATTGAAAGTGGAGGAAATGTAAAGTTCTTCTTAGAAGAAATTCCAGTCTATATTAACAATGAACGTGATAATCGTCGTGGACGAAAACTTTATCCAGGTGACGTGATTGTAATTGATGAAGTTGGCGAATTTGTCATTGTCGCTGAGTAGATAGGAAGATTCTTTTGTTTATTAAAAAACTAGTTGTGAAACAATTTAGAAATTATGAGAATGCTTGTGTAGAGTTTAAGAAGAACATCAATATTATTATTGGAAATAATGCACAGGGGAAAACGAGTTTGATTGAGTCGATGTATGTTCTCTCCACGACGAAATCCCATCGAACGAGTAAAGATTCTCAGCTTATTTTATTTGGTACCGATTTTGCCCGTATTGAGGCCGATATTAAACGCGAACAAGATGACTTTTCTTTATCCCTAGTCCTTTCTAAAAAGGGCAAAAAAGCTAGCTACAATGGTATTGTTCAAAAGAAATTGAGCGACTATGTAGGTAAGTTAATTGTTGTTATGTTTGCTCCCGAAGATTTATCTTTAGTAAAAGGTGGCCCTCAATATCGAAGACGATTCATGGATATGGAGATTGGACAGTTATCGCCATCATATCTTTTTCATTTAGGACAATATTCAAAGCTTTTAAAACAACGTAATGAGTTGTTAAAACAGCTTCGTATAAATCGCCAGAATGAGTTGTTACTGGATGTTATAACTGAGCAGTTGGTTCCACATGCTGTTTATGTTTTGAATAAACGCATTGAGTTTTTAAAGCAATTGGAATCATTTTGCAAAGATGTTCATGGAGAAATTTCAAAACAAAAAGAAGAGATTCAATTAGACTACATCAATTCGTTTAAAAATATAGAATTGGATGAAGAATCTATTTTACAAAAGTATAGAGAGTTATATGATCAGGATATTCAGCTAGGATCAACTAATTTAGGACCTCACCGCGATGATTTTAGTGTTTCAATTAACGGGATTAATACCCATCAATTTGGATCACAGGGGCAGCAACGTACTGCATCATTGTCGATGAAACTTGCCGAGATTGAGTTGATTTATTCAGTTTTACATGAGTATCCCATTTTATTGTTAGATGATGTTTTAAGTGAGTTAGATGATACTCGTCAAACTCAATTGCTTAATACAATTAAAAACAAGGTTCAAACTTTTATTACAACGACGAATATTGATGGTATCGACGATGAAGTAATAGAATTAGCAGATATATTTACGATTAATAATGCTGAGATTAGGATAGGTGATAAGTATGACTCAAGAAACGACAACACAGCAGTATGATGCTAGTAATATTCAAGTCTTAGAAGGACTTGAAGCCGTTCGAAAACGCCCTGGGATGTATATCGGTTCAACAAGTGGACGCGGATTACATCATTTAGTGTGGGAGATTGTGGATAACTCTATCGATGAGGCCTTAGCAGGATATTGTACAGAAATCAATGTAGCTATCACAGAAAATAACGAAATTATCGTAAAAGATAATGGTCGTGGGATTCCAGTCGATGTTCATAAGCAAACAGGTAAATCAACAGTTGAAACAGTTTATACTGTGTTACACGCCGGTGGTAAATTTGGTGGTGGCGGTTATAAGGTATCAGGGGGGCTACATGGTGTAGGTGCTTCTGTTGTTAATGCCTTATCAGAATATTTAGAAGTTACAGTTAGCCGCAATGGGAAAAAGTATTTCCAATCATTTGAAAAAGGAACTCCAATGAATGAATTACATGTGATTGGAGAATCGGATACAACTGGAACTGAAGTTAAATTTAAACCAGATCCAGAAATTTTTACTGAAACAACGGTTTATGATTATGATATTTTAAGAAATCGTATTCGTGAATTAGCATTTTTAAATAAAGGGTTAAAAATTACATTAGAAGATTTACGTTCTGAAAAACCACAACGACATGAGTTCCATTTTGAAGGTGGAATTAGTGAGTATGTAAGCTTCTTAAATAAAAATAAAGAAGTTATTCATGAAGATGTTATTTATGTTGAAGGAGAACGTGACGGAATTAGTGTTGAAATTGCTATGCAGTATAACACTGGTGTTGCAGGAAATATTTATTCATTTGCTAATAATATTAATACTCATGAAGGTGGAACACATGAAGCTGGGTTCCGTGCTGCATTAACGCGTATTATTAATAGTTATGCTAAAAAGGCAAACTTATTAAAAGGTGATGATGCTTTAATCGGTGAGGATATCCGAGAAGGATTAACTGCGATTATTTCAGCAAAACATCCAGATCCACAGTTCGAAGGGCAAACGAAAACGAAGCTTGGTAATAGTGAAGTTCGTCGTATTGCTGATAATGTGTTCTCTGAAGGATTTGAACGTTTCTTAATGGAAAATCCACAGGCTGCAAAATTAATTTTAGATAAGTCTTTAATGGCAGCACGTGCTCGTATGGCAGCAAAACGTGCTCGTGAGATGGTTCGTCGTAAATCACCACTTGAGTCTTTAGGGTTCAAGAGTAAGTTAGCCGATTGCCAATCACGTGATGCTAATATTTCTGAGTTATTCATTGTCGAAGGGGACTCTGCCGGAGGATCTGCTAAACAAGGTCGAGATAATAAATTCCAGGCAATTTTACCTCTACGCGGGAAAGTTTTAAACGTTGAAAAAGCACGTATTGATAAAGTTTATGCAAATAATGAGATTAAAAGTATGATTCATGCGATTGGAACGGGTGTTGGAGATGAATTTGATATCGAGAAAGCTCGTTATCATAAAGTTGTTATCATGACCGATGCCGATGTCGATGGAGCTCATATTCGTACGTTATTATTAACGTTCTTCTATCGTTATATGAGACCATTAATCGAGAATGGATATGTTTATATTGCACAACCTCCTCTATTCAAAATCTCTCAAGGAAAACGAATTGAGTATGCTTATTCACAAGAAGAATTAGAAGCTGTTATGGAAACATTATCAGCAACACCTCGTCCTAATGTTCAACGTTACAAAGGGCTTGGAGAAATGAATGCTGAACAATTATGGGAAACAACAATGGATCCTGAAGTACGTACGTTATTACAAGTTACTCTTGATGATGCTGTTGAAGCCGATGAAATTTTTGATATGTTAATGGGTGATCGTGTAGAGCCACGTCGAGAATTTATAGATGCTAATGCTAAGTACGTAACAAATCTTGATTTCTAATTTGAAGCAACATCTATAAGGAGGAACGAAAATGTCTGGATATGATCAAGTTAAACCACATAACATAGCAAAAGAAATGAAAACTTCATTCATTGATTATGCAATGAGTGTTATTGTATCGCGTGCTTTACCGGATGTTCGTGACGGTTTAAAACCTGTACATCGTCGTATATTATATTCGATGAATGATTTAGGAATGCACAGTGATAAACCATATAAAAAGTCTGCCCGTATCGTCGGGGACGTAATTGCCAAGTACCATCCTCATGGGGACTCGTCTGTTTATGATGCCATGGTACGTATGGCACAAGATTTTAGTTATCGTTATCCTTTAGTTGACGGTCACGGAAACTTTGGTTCTATCGATGGTGACGGAGCAGCCGCAATGCGTTATACAGAAGCAAGAATGTCAAAACTTGCGATGGAAATGATGCGTGATATTAATAAAAATACGATTGATTTCCAACCTAACTTTGATGGTGAAGAACATGAGCCAGTTGTTCTACCAGCACGTTTTCCAAGTTTATTAGTTAATGGTACAACTGGGATTGCAGTAGGTATGGCTACCAATATTCCTCCACATAACTTAACAGAGGTGATTAACGCCTGTTTAGCTTATATGGAGAATCCAGAAATCGATGTTTTAGGATTAATGGAACATATTAAAGGGCCGGATTTACCAACAGGGGCTTTAATTTTAGGGACTAAAGGTATCCGTAACGCTTATGAAACTGGTAATGGTTCAATTATGATGCGTTCAAAATGTGAAATTATCGAAGGTCATGGTGGGAAATATTCAATTTTAGTAACTGAAATTCCTTACCAAGTTAACCGTGAACGTTTAATTGAAAAAATTGCTGAGTTAGTTAAGGAGAAACGTTTAGATGGAATTACAGATTTACGTAATGAGTCTAACCGTGAAGGAACTCGAATTGTTATTGAATTGCGTAAGGATGTTAATCCACAGGTTATGTTAAATAACTTATTCAAATTAACTCAATTACAAGTTTCTTACGGAATTAATATGTTAGCTCTTCAAGATGGGCAACCTAAAGTATTAAACTTAAAAGAGATTATTGCAGCGTATATCAAACATCAGGTAGAAGTTATTGTACGCCGTACGCAATTTGATTTAAATAAAGCAGAAGATCGTGCTCATATTTTAGAAGGATTCCGTATTGCGCTTGATCATATTGATCGTATTATTGCAATTATTCGTGGTTCTTCAAATGATGAGGAAGCATTAAATAACTTAATTTCAGAATTCTCATTCTCTGAACGTCAAGGTAAAGCAATTCTTGAGATGCGTTTACGTCGTTTAACAGGTTTAGAACGTGACAAAATTGAGGATGAATATCAAAATTTAGTGACTTTAATTGCTGATTTAAAAGATATTTTAGCTAATGAGTATCGTGTACATGGTATTATCCGCGATGAGTTAACAGAAGTAATGATTAAGCATGGTGATGATCGTCGTACTGAGATTGTTCGTGGTTCTGATTTTGATATTGAGGATGAAGATTTAATTCCAGAAGAACAAGTCATTATCACATTAACGAATAATGGATATATTAAACGCCAACCTATCTCAACATATCGTTCTCAAAACCGTGGAGGACGTGGTGTCCAAGGTATGGGAACTCATGATGATGATTATGTAAAAGAGTTGCTATCAACTTCTACGCATGATTATTTATTATTCTTCACGAATAAAGGTAAGGTATATCAGAAGAAAGCTTATACTATTCCAGAATATGGTAGAACAGCTAAAGGATTACCGATTGTCAATATTATTGAAATTGCACAAGATGAGGAAATTAGTGCGATTATTCCAGTTAAAGAGTTCAATGAGAATGAGTTCTTATTCTTTGCAACTCGTACCGGAGTCGTTAAACGTACAACGTTATCAGCATTTGGTAATATTAGAACAAATGGTTTAATTGCTTTATCATTGCGTGAAGATGATGAGTTAATTGGAGTCAGAAAAACAACTGGTTCAAATGATATTGTTATCGCATCAAGTGGTGGTAAATTAGTATGGTTTGAGGAAGATCAAGTTCGTTCAATGGGACGTACAGCTGCCGGAGTTCGAGGAATTAACCTTGAAGAGGGAGAAGTTGCAGTTGGAATGGAAATCGTAACTGAGGATCAAGAAATTTTAATTGTTTCTGAAAAAGGATTTGGAAAACGTACTCCAATTAGTGAATATCGTAAAACTAGCCGTGGTGGAAAAGGTGTTAAAACAATTAATATTACAGATAAAAATGGTTCATTAGTTGCAATGAAAACTGTAACAGGTGAAGAAGATTTATTAATTGTAACGAATAAAGGTATTATTATTCGTACACCGATTAGCCAAATTTCACAAACAGGACGTGCAACACAAGGGGTAACGTTAATTCGATTAACTGATGATCAATTTGTATCAAGTGTGGCACTTGTTGAACATGAAGAAGAGCATACAGAGGAATTAGCAACTGAAAAGGTTGAAAATACCGAAGCTTCAGAAATTTTATTAGAAGAAAAAGAATAAACAATAGGTCTTATGCGCATATAATTAAATTTAATGAGACATAATAATATAAACTAATGTACATATGTGATGTCAGAATTCATATCAATAGATAAACCTATAGAAGCAGTATTAAATGTAAAAAACTACTGCTTCTGATATAATATTGACAAAAAAAATGTATAGTGTTATATTACAAGTAAATAATAAAGCATTGATTAGGATTAGTAATTTTCTTTCTATAGCATAGAGAGTCAGTGGTTGGTGTAAACTGATGTATAGGAGATTAAGAATCAACCTAGGAGCGGAATGAAGAAAGTCATTGATGAGTATTTATTCACGGTATAACCGTTATCTTTGTAAGGGGTCTCTAAATTGTTCCACGTGGAACAAGAGGCAACTAGGGTGGCAACGCGGGTTAATCTCGTCCCTAATTCAGGGACGAGATTTTTTTATTTTCTTTTAAATCTTTGAACTGAAATGGGATGTTGATGATTGAATTGATGCTAAATCATATTAGGAGGAATTGACATGTTAGATTTAAAATTAGTACGTGAAGATTTACAAGGTACAATTAAACGTCTCGAAACACGTGGTGGTGATTTTAGCTATTTAAATAAAATTGCTGAATTAGATGAAAAACGTAAAGAAATCATCTTAGAAGTTGAACAATTAAAGTCTAAACGTAATGAAACTTCAAAATTAATTGGTCAATATAAACGTGAAAAAAAGGATGTAACTGAATTATTAAGCCAAATGGATGGTGTTGGTGAGACAGTTAAACAATTAGATGAGCAATTACGTGTGATTGATGAAGAAATTAAAAATATTTTATTAGGAACTCCAAATGTTCCATGTGGAACAATAGCTGTAGGTAAGGATGAAAATGATAATGTTGAAATCCGTAAATATGGAGAACCAACTAAATTTGATTTTGAACCAAAAGCTCACTGGGATTTAGTAACTGACTTAGATATCATTGATTTTGAACGTGCAGGAAAAATCACTGGTAGCCGTTTTGCAGTTTATAAAGGATTAGGAGCTCGTTTAGAGCGTGCTTTAATTAGCTTTATGTTAGATTTACATACTGGTGATCATGGATATACTGAAATTCTACCTCCAGTTATTGTTAATCGTGCAAGTATGACTGGAACAGGGCAATTACCAAAGTTCGAAGATGATGCATTTAAATTAGTAGATAGTGATTATTTCTTAATTCCAACTGCTGAAGTACCAGTTACTAACTTACATCGTGATGAAATTTTAAGTGCTGATCAATTACCAATTAAATATACAGCTTATAGCCCATGTTTCCGTGCTGAGGCAGGTTCTGCTGGACGTGATACTCGTGGTATTATCCGTCAACATCAATTCAATAAAGTTGAATTAGTGAAATTCGTTAAACCTGAAGATTCTTATCAAGAATTAGAAAGTTTAACTGCTAATGCTGAAAAAGTATTACAGTTATTAGGGTTACCTTACCGTGTTATCGAATTATGTACTGGAGATATCGGATTCTCTGCTGCTAAGACATATGATATCGAAGTATGGTTACCATCTTATAATGCATATAAAGAGATTTCTTCTTGTTCTAACTTTGAAGATTTCCAAGCACGTCGCGCAAATATTAAATTCCGTCGTGATGCTAAAGCTAAACCTGAGTTCGTTCATACGTTAAATGGTTCTGGTCTTGCTATTGGACGTACTGTTGCAGCAATTATTGAAAATTACCAACAAGCTGATGGAACAATTGTGATTCCAGAAGTTTTACGCCCATATATGCGTAATGCAGAAGTAATTAAATAATTTGTATCTTAGTCAGAGGAGTACTGTATAGTACTCCTTTTTAATTTGTATAAACGCATTATTAGACATGAAAGTGTTTTGACAGTGAGATTAGATTAAAGTAAAATATTAGTATAATATACCAACTGAAGATGAGAGTGATAAGATGAAAAAACGGGGAATGAGTATTATTCTTATCATATTGTGCTTTATACCACTGATATCTGCATATGCGGGGGATATAAGCCAGATTATTTATCGGGTTTATGTTAATGATCAGATGATAGGTGTTTTAAGTGATATTGCAATATATGAAGAATATGAGGAAAAGAAGATTGAATCTTATCTAAATCACTATAAATTAGAGGATTTAATTATTCCTGATAATGTTCGAATTGAACAAGAGGTAACATATATTCCGCATATTCCGAAAGATGAGGAAGTCATCAATTATATTGATGAAAATGTTAAGTTTAAAACAAAAGGATATTATGTTAAAGTTGGTTCAGCTAATATGTGCGTAAAGGATGTTACTGAAGTTGAAAAAGAGATTGAATCATTATTTCAGTTATATATTTCTGAATCTGATTTAAAGCGTGTAAAGGATACAAATTTAAAGATTGAGCCTCTGATGACTGAAGGAGAACAGGTTATTGGAATTAAATTTAGTCCAAGTGTTGAGTATTCTAGTTCTATTTGTAATATTGATGATTTAGTTACTAAACAGGAGATTGGAAATCTGATTTTAACTGGTGAAAAAGATCCTGTTAAAGTAGGTATTTTAGAAAATGATAGTACAATTGAAACTTTGGCATCATTAAATGATTTGAAATATAATGATTTCAAATT
Organism: uncultured Turicibacter sp.; assembly: GCF_938044715.1. Taxonomy (NCBI): domain Bacteria; kingdom Bacillati; phylum Bacillota; class Erysipelotrichia; order Erysipelotrichales; family Turicibacteraceae; genus Turicibacter; species uncultured Turicibacter sp. The sequence continues at coordinate 74,295 of NZ_CALIOS010000055.1, read as the reverse complement.
ATTAAATTATCGTGTTTTAAGTAACCAGGCGATACCTTATGTTGGGCAAAAATTTAATGTTACGCCGATGATGCAATCCGTCCAAATTCAGGTTGAAAAAGAAGTTGTAAAGCAAGAAGTGATTGAGTATATAACTGAGACGATAGAGGATCCAAATCTTCCTGTGGGGGAAACATATACAGAGCAGGAAGGGTATAATGGTATTAAGCTGACATCTTACAAGGAGTCCTATATTAATGGAGAACAGGTTTCTCAAGAAAAGTTGAGTGAAAAAGTACTAAATGAGGCTCAAAATCGTATTGTTGTAAAGGGAACGAAGGAAATTCCGAGTCGTGGGACAAAGGATTGGAAATGGCCAACATCACGATATACGATTAGCTGTGCTTATTTATGCTATAGTGGTCATTATGCTTTAGATATTTCGGCTTATGTGGGACAGCCTGTTTATGCAGCTGATAATGGGGTTATCGTTCAAGCTGGCTGGAACGGGGCTTATGGATATAGTATTTTGATTAATCATAACAATGGATATTATACTCGCTATGCTCATTTAAGTAAGGTTGATGTATCTGTTGGACAAGTTGTGGCAGGAGGGCAATTAATTGGAAAGGCTGGTAATACGGGGAATAGTACAGGTCCTCATCTTCATTTTGAGATACGGACCAATACTGGATCCCAACCGAGTTATGCACCTAATCCAATGAGTTTTTATTAAAAAAAGTAGGTAGGCTTTCAATAGCCTACTTACTTTTTTTTATTTTTGAGTGCTTCTATGTGTTACCACTGGATTAGAAGTTATAAATCATGTTAAAATGAATAATCAGATAAATATCAAGGTTAAGATATAGGTTTCTTTAGAGAAAAAGGTGATATGATGAGAATATGTGTATTATCGAGCGGAAGTGTCGGAAATGCGACGATTATTGAAACAGAAAATACAGCAATATTAATAGATAATGGTTTATCATTAAAAAAATTACAAGAATTGATTAAAAAAAGTGGATTTGACGAAAATAAAATTAAGCATATCTTTATTACACATGAGCATGGGGATCATATTAAAGGTGTTGGTGTTTGTACACGTAAATGGAAGTTAAATGTTTGTGCAACAGCTAAAACAATTGATGAGATGCATCGCAAGGCGATTATTAAGCCAGGTGTTGAGAAAACGACGATTTTAGAGAAGAATGAATGGGCTGAATTTGATGATTTAATGATTATGCCATTTAGAACATCTCACGATGCTGTTGATCCTGTTGGATATATGATTAAAAAGGATGAAAAAGTACTAGTTTATATTACTGATACAGGGTATATTACAGGTGATATTTTAAAGACTTTACATAATGCAGATGCTTATATTATGGAAACGAATCATAATGTGGAGATGTTACAGATGTGTAATCGTCCGTGGTCGTTAAAGCAACGTATTTTGGATGATTGTGGCCATTTATCGAATGAAGATTCTGCTTATGCTTTAAGTCAGTTAATCGGAGATAAAACAAGACATATTTATTTAGCACATTTAAGTCAGGATGCAAATTTACCAGATTTGGCAGAAATGACGGTACGCCATATTTTAAAAGAAGAAAATGTTGATATGAATAAATTAAATTTACATATGACTTATCCGATGAATCCATCAAAGGTGATTAAATTATAAGGAGGAATAATAAATGTATACTTGTTTAGAGCATGTTGAAGAAGCAATGGATCGTTATTTAGATGAATACGGTAAATTACCTATTTTAGTGGAAGTTGAGTTACCTGAAAAATGTCAGTTTTGTAATCATTCAGCGGTTTATAAAATTATCGAAGGAATGATGGCTGATGAGGAAGATTTCGAATAGGATTTAACGTATAAAATTCCCTGTTAATCAGGGAATTTCTTTATGAATTGGAGGATATGATATGAACATCACGATTATTTCAGTCGGAAAGATTAAGGAAAAGTATATTAAACTTGGAATTGATGAGTTTTCTAAACGTTTATCACGTTATTGTAAATTAACGATGATTGAGGTTCCAGATGAGAAAACACCTGATAATGCATCAGAGCGCGAGATGGAATTGATTAAGGATAAGGAAGGAAAGCAAATTCTTTCTAAGATTAAAGATAATATGTATGTAATTGCGATGGATTTACAAGGAGAAATGAAGACTTCTGAGCAATTTGCGAAACAGTTAAGTAATTTAGCTCTAAGTGGTGATAGCAATGTGGCGTTTATTATCGGAGGATCTCTTGGATTATCAGATGATGTTAAAAAACGTGCCAATTACAAACTTTGTTTTTCAAAAATGACTTTCCCACATCAGTTATTTAAATTAATTTTACTTGAGCAAATTTATCGCACGTACCGTATTAATAATAATGAACCGTATCACAAGTAGGTATGTATATGTTCACATATATAAAGGGGCGTAAATGCAATGGAAAAGATATATCGATTAGTAGATTCTAGCGGAAAAGAATATGAAAGTAAGGTGCCGGGAAACTTTGGTGGTCATAAAAGATTGAAAATATATGGTCGATTAGATTGTAAATCTGCAGCTAGATATATTGAAAAAGGACAGTATGTACAGCATAGAGTATTTTTTGCAAATGAGGAGATTGCCATCAAGGCTGGTTATAGACCGTGTGCGAAGTGTATGCCGGAAGAATATAAGGAGTGGAAAAATAGAAAATAGGGGGTAAATATGAAGGTTGAATTTTTAAAGGCAGCAGAAGCTGATTTTGATGAGGTAGTTGATTTTGCAAACTATGTATTTAGTCATGATGGAGGCAAGACTGATTTTCCAAGTTTGTTACCTAAGTTATATAAGAAAGATTATCAGATGATGGAATATCACTATCTTGTAAAGGAAAATGGAAAGATAAAGGCTTTAGTAGGGGCATTTCCGATGGAGCTTAGTGTTTTAGGTCAGACGTTAAAGGTTTTTGGTATCGGTACGGTGTCTGTTCATCCTTATTCACGAGGATGTGGGTATATGAAGCAGTTAATGAATATGGCGTTACGAGATATGAAAGAACAAGGATTCCATTTGAGTTGTTTAGGGGGAAAAAGACAACGTTATGAACATTTTGGATATACGCCTTGTGGGCAAAAACTTTCTTTTACGTTAAATAATGAAAATATTAAATATAGACTAAATCATTATGTTAATGAAAATCTTATTTTTAAGGGAGTAACTGATGATATAGAACAGGCCTACGAGCTTTATAATAAAGCACAGTTTAAGGTTACTCGAGAAAAATCAGTTTTTTTAGATTGGTTAAGGTCTTGGGATTTTAATGTTTATTTTGTTTATGAGTGTAATCATTTTATTGGTTATGTTGTTGTGAACAAAGAAAATACTTATATTAGTGAGTTAGTTGTTAAGAATGATGAGGATTATATTCGTGTTTTAGCAACTTATATTCATAACAATAAGGCGGATTTCGTGAATTTTGAGTTGCCTGTTTGGGAGAAACAAAAGATAAAACAGTTAACTCAGGTTGCAGAAGATGTCACGCTCCATCACGCTTATCAGTTTAATGTGTTGAATTATGAAGAGATTATTGCACAGTTGTTACATTTTAAAGCCAGTTATGCTGATTTGATCGATGGGGTGTTAAGTTTTGAAGTTTTAGATTACGGTATGTTTGTCATTTCGGTAGAAAATGGAGAGGTAACGGTTAGTAAGTTTGAGGGAGAGTGTGATGTGTTGCTTAGCCATATTGAGGCGATGCAGCTATTCTTTTCACCTTTTGGACAGCATTTGGTCGATGATGAGTTATTCAATCATTTGATCCATTCCTGGTTCCCAGCACCTTTATTTATGCCGACGCAAGATAAGGTTTAAAAATATAGTTTTCGTTATCATAAATTTTCTAGGAAAAAAATAAATATATAATGAGACTAGATTCAGATTTTGAGTCTAGTTTTTTGATTATAAATGGATAAATAAAGATTAAGTAGAAAATTTATTCTTTAATGTTGTAAAATTAAATTGATAGGATTATCGGAATCTAATGATTTAATATAGGGGGGAATTTATGACTGAATTAATGATAATTAGTGGGATTGTATTAATTATCTGTATCACTTCGAGTAAAGTATTGTATAAGTTTGGGGTGCCGATGCTACTTATATTTATGGTACTCGGGATGCTATTTGGATCAGATGGACCTGTTGGAATTTATTTTGATGATTATGAATTAACGAGTCAGTTATGTTCTTTGGCATTAGTTTTTATTATGTTTTATGGAGGATTCGGAACCAAGTGGAAGATGGCTAAACCGGTAGCTGTCCCATCTATCATGATGTCTACACTCGGAGTCATGATGACTGCGGGGTTGACCGGTTTGTTTTGTCATTTTGTTATAAAAACAACGTTATTAGAAGGCTTATTAATTGGTGCTGTGGTTTCTTCTACTGACGCGGCATCGGTCTTTGCTGTATTGAGGGCGCAACGTTTAAATTTAAAGGGATCTTTAGCCTCACTTTTAGAAATTGAAAGTGGAAGTAATGACCCAATAGCGTACATGATGACAGTTTTGATTCTTACGATGATGAAAAGTTCTAGTAGCCTTACCATTGGAACGGTATTAGGTAGTGTTTTAACACAAGTTTTAATAGGTGGAATTATCGGAGTTATTAGTGCGAAGGGAACGGTTTATCTATTACGACGATCGAAGTTTGAGATAGAAGGTTTTTATACCATTTTTGTTACAGCAATCGCCATTCTTTCGTATGCATTAAGTGAGTATCTAGGTGGAAATGGATATTTAAGCGTCTATATAGCCGGAATAATTATTGGGAATAGTGTTATTCCTCGTAAGAAAAGTATGTTTCACTTTTTTGATGGAATCTCTTGGATTATGCAAATTGCATTATTTTTTATGTTAGGTTTATTGTCTTTTCCATCTAAATTACCGTATGTGAGTGGGAAGGCAGTTGCTATTTCGTTGTTTATGATATTAGTTGCTCGTCCATTAGCCACGTTTACCATTCTTAGCCCTTTTAAATTTACAATGAAGGAAAAGTTGTTTATCTCGTGGGTAGGATTAAGGGGGGCAGCATCGGTTGTCTTTGCGATTATTGCTATAACTTTTGGAGTTATGATAGAAAATGATATCTTCCATATTATCTTTTTCATTGCTTTATTTTCTGTTTCGATTCAAGGAACACTTATCCCTAAAGTGGCTACTTTGCTAGGATTAGTTGAAACGGAAGATGAACACCAAGTATTGAAGACTTTCACAGATTATACAGGAGACATTAATACAGATTTATTAGAGGTTACAATCAAAAAAGACAGTCCGTGGCTGAATAAAACAATTATGGATGCAAATATTCCGGAAGAAATCTTGATTGTAATGATAAAGCGTGGAGATAAAATATTAGTTCCAAAAGGTGCGACTGTGTTAGAAGAAGGCGATATTTTAGTTTTAAGTGGAAATGGAATCAAAAGTTTATTAGAAGGTTAATTATGATTACATCAAACAGTCTTATTCATTGAGTTAAATGTTTAAGACTGTTTTTATATTGAGATAGAGTTGATGAATGATGATTTTTAGTTATAGGCCTCATTATCTTATTAAGGAAAGTGTTATTAATGAGTGTAATATGAGGTAAAGTATAATGAGATATAGAAATTAGGAGGTTATGGTTATGGCTAGAGGCGTTTTAGTAACGGGTGGCGCTCATGGTATTGGAAAGCAGATTTGTTTGGATTTTTTATCATTAGGTGATTTTGTTTGTTTTATAGATATTGATGAGGAAAAATCATGTGAATTTGAAAAAAGTCATCCAAATTTATTTTTATGGTGATGTGGCAAATTCAGCAACTTTGAGGGAGTTCGTAGAGTTTGCAATAAAGAAATTAGGTCGAATAGATGTGTTAGTTAATAATGCCTGTCGTGGAAATAATGGAATTTTATCTGATTTAGATTATGACGGCTTTGATTATGTGTTAGCAGTGGGGTTAAAGGCCCCTTATGAACTAAGTCGTTTGTGTAAGGAAGAGCTTAAAAAGAATCGAGGTCATATTATTAATATTGCTTCTTCAAGAGCCTTTCAATCGGAGCCGGATACAGAGGCCTATGCCAGTGCAAAAGGAGGAATTGTGGCGTTAACTCACGCTTTAGCTATTTCTTTAGGACCAGATGTATTAGTAAATTGTATTGCCCCTGGTTGGATTAATGTGATGGATGAAGTGACGTATAGTAAAACGGATGAGATGGCCATTCCAGCAGGAAAAGTTGGCAACCCAAAAGATATTTCGAGTATGGTAATCTATTTAACTAATCAGACATTTATGACAGGAGAAACGATTACGATTGATGGAGGAATGAATAAGCGAATGATTTATCATGGAGATTGGAATTGGCAATATAATAGTTAAAAGAAGACATTAATGCTCATTCTTTATTAAGATTTAATTTTTAGGTAGCGGTACAAAGAGATTGGAATTAAGATGATGATAGGAGGGGATGGTTATGCAATATAAATTAGTGGAAAATTATAAAGATGATGAAAAACTCGTTAAAAGTTTTAATGAGTTAACCGAGAAAACCTTTGGATTTAATTTTATAGAATGGCAAAATAATGGTTTTTGGACAGAAAAATATATACCTTATTCCTTAGTTAACAATAATCAGATAATCGCAAATGTTTCGGTTAATTTAATGGATTTTATGCTTGATGGTGTCAAAAAGCACTACATTCAGCTGGGAACGGTTATGACGGATGAAAATTATCGTAGACAGGGTCTTTGCCGTTATCTGATGGAGCATGTGATTAAGGAATATCAGCACAAAGTAGATGGCATCTATTTGTTTGGAAATGATAGTGTCATTCATTTTTACCCGAAATTTGGTTTTGTTGAAAGTAAAGAATATCAATATATAAAAAGTATTTGTTCAACCTCTAGTCAAGAAGTTGAACAAATCGATATGTCAATTCAATCAAATCGTGATTGTTTTTTAAATATTGTAAAAAATAGTACGATTAATGAACGTTTTACAACAGATAATTGGGGATTGATTGCTTTTTATTTGTTATTTGGGCAACCTGTCTATTATTTGGCAAAAGAAGAGGCATATATTCTTGCAAATGTTGAAAAAGAAAAACTTTTTATTCATCAAATAGTTACTAAGCATGAAGTTAATTTAGAGTCTATCATTCATGCTTTTGGAAGTGAAATTCAAGAAGTTAGACTTGGATTTACGCCTGTTAAATCTTCAGGATATGAAGTTAAAGAAGTTGAGGAAGATGACTGTACCTTGTTTATTTTAGGTAAAGATTTAAAAGAGATAGAAAAGAAAAAGCTTATGTTTCCAACGTTATCACATGCTTAAATGATAAAAAAATCTCGTAGAATGAGGATCTACGAGATTTTTTTATGTTAAAGGACTCCTGAAAATAGTCTTGAGAGAGATTCTTTTATTTTTACAATAGTGCTTCTATTTTTGTAGTCAGTTAAGGTTAATTCTGTTGATTTTAAGATATCGGCTTCAAACTGATTTTTTTGTTGTTTAGCAATCTCTTCTGAGTAAATGATAGCATTGACTTCAAAGTTTAACTCAAAGCTTCTTGTATCCATATTTGCAGTTCCAACGGAGCAAACTTCGTCGTCGATAACCACTGTTTTAGCATGTAGGAAGGCATCTTTATCGTAATGATAGATTTTTACGCCGTAATTTAATACTTCTCCAGCATATCCAAGATTTGCCCAGTAAACGAATGGATGATCACCTTTCCCAGGAATCATCACTCTTACATCTACACCTGAGATTGCGGCTAATTTTAGGCTATCTGCAATACTTTTATCGATAATTAAGTAAGGAGATTGAATGTAAATATATTTTTTAGCACGTTGAATCATTTTTAAGTAAGATAGCTTAATTTCATGCTTATTTCCTGTATTTGGTCCACTGGATACGATTTGCATTCCAATATTTTGATTATTTTGCGTTAAATCAGGCAAGACTGGATGAAGGGAAATATCTTCTTTGGTCGCATATCGCCAGTCTGCTAAAAAGCGTAAATTTAAATCTTTTACAGAAGATCCTGTAAATTTTATATGAGTGTCTCGCCAGTATCCAAATTTAGCGTCTTTTCCTAAGTATTCATCCCCAACATTGAAACCACCAATGTATCCAATACGACGATCAATGACAACAATTTTACGATGATTTCTAAAGTTCATGTTTATATTAATCAAGCGTAGCCAGGCTGGGAAAAATTCACCAACTTTCCCTCCAACAGCAATTAAATCTCGAAGTTTTTCTTTAGTGAGGGAGCGGCTTCCAACTGAGTCATAAAGGAATCGAACTTCGACGCCGGATTTGGCTTTTTCGATTAAGATATCGAGGATTTTATTTCCGATTTCGTCTCGTCTAAAGATGTAAAACTGGATGTTGATACTTTTTTGAGCTTTTTTTAGGTTTTCGAGTAGAGAATCGAAAAATTGTTGACCGTCAGAAAATAATTCGACTTCGTTATCGTTTCTAAATGGACAGTATTCGAGATTTTCGATTGCCATAATCATATTAGAGGCAGGCAAATCTGAGATGTTTGTTTGTGCTACTTGTTGTTTATATTTTTCAAAGATTTTGAGTTCTGATTCTTTTACATTAAATATTTTAGAGTTATTGATTCGTCGACCGATCATTAAAAAGACGATAAATCCAAGTAGAGGAGCGATATATAAAATTAATGTCCAAGCAATAATACTATTTGCAGATCGTTTTTCTTTAAAAACCATATACATGATGGTGACTAAGTTGATAAGATGGATTAAGATAGAAAAAAATTGAAACATGGTAATCTCCTTTCGGATTAGCTTAAAGAGGCTATTAATGATAGTTTATGTGATATGAACTAACTTTATCAAAAGAAGAATTATTTTTAAAGAGGAGGAAGAAATTTTGACAAAGTATATTGATTTAAGTTATGAAATTGAACATCAAATGGCGGTTTATCCAGGGGATGACGAGCTCAAATTGTATCGTCATCGATTTTTAAATCGCGATTATTACAATGATACAAAATTAGAAACAGGAATGCACGTTGGAACTCATATTGATGCACCAAGTCATCTACTAAATAAAGATCGTTTTATTTGCGATTATCCTGTTGAAAAATTTATTGGAAATGGCTGTTTATTAGATGTTCGAAATGAAGAAATTATTAAACTAAAGGATGAGTATTTGGATAAAGTTCAAGAAGGTGACATTGTATTGTTATATACGGGATATGATGAGTTTTTTGGAACAGATAAATATTTTGAAAATCATCCAATCGTTGATGAAAAATTAGCATAATTTTTCGTAGACCGAGGTGTTAAATTAATAGGAATCGATATGCCATCACCCGATCAGTATCCGTTTAAAGTGCATCATAAATTATTAGAAAATGATATTTTAATTATTGAAAATCTTCGAAATTTAAAAAAATTAGAGGGAGTTAAGAGGTTTGAAGTCATGGCTTTTCCGTTAAATATTCGCGCTGAGGCTTCATTAACGAGGGTTGTAGCAAGGATAAATTAAAAAAGCTATCTCACGTGAGATAGCTTTTTTAATTTAATCTGTTACAATGACCTCTTTCTTTTTGACCACGAAGAAAGCAATGATTAATCCGATAAATGTTAAAGCACCAATGGATGCAAAAGCAATATTCATACCGTATACTTGCGATTCAAGTGGATTTGTTGAAGATGAAGTCAAACTGGCTTTACTCATGATGGTAATGATGATTGAGGTTCCGATAGAACCTGCTACTTGACGTAATGTATTATTAGCAGCATTACCATGCGCATATAAATCACGATGTAATGAGTTTAATCCTGACGTTGTTAATGGCATTGTAAGCATGGCAATTCCTAGCATTCTTAATGCGTAGACAACGATCACATATGTTTTGGTTGTATCTGGAGTTAAGAATGAGAGTCCAAATGTTCCAAGTGTTAGGATAGTCAGTCCGATTAATGCTAGATAGCGAGCGCCGTATTTATCGAATATTTTTCCGGTAATCGGGTTCATAACTCCCATGATGATAGCACCTGGCATAAGGGCAAGTCCTGTGTCAAAAGCGGAGTATCCTTTGATATTTTCTAGGTACATGGGTAAGATCAATTCGGATGAAATGAGTCCTGCATAAGTAATCATGACAATAATAGTAGAGAAGATAAAGGTTTTGCTTTTAAAGACAGTTAAGTTTAGGATGGGGTCTTTCATTGTTAATTGACGCCAAATAAATAATATTAAGAATAAAGCACCTATTAATAGTGGAAGGTAAACTAATTTATCCGTCCAATCATAGTTTCCAGCATTACTGAATCCGTATAGTAGAGCTCCAAATCCTATTGTAGAGGCTATAAATGAGAAAAAATCCATGGATACATTTTTACCACCCGTTACATTTTTTAGTAAGAAGAAGGCGAGGATAATATCGATGATCGCGAATGGAATTGGAATATAAAAGAGATATCTCCAAGGATAGCTATTGATAATCCAGCCTGATAGTGTTGGGCCAACTGCAGGAGCAAAAGCAAGGACGATTCCGACGATTCCCATGGCAAATCCACGGCTTTTTATGGGAAAGATTAGCATAAATACGGTTTGCATTAGGGGGACGGTAACACCTCCTGCTAAACCTTGTATAAATCTAGCGGTTAATAGCACTTCAAAGTTTGTGGCAAAAGCTCCAATTATGGTTCCAATGGTAAAGAGGGACATTGAAGTTAAAAATAGTGTTTTAGTTTTAAATCGGTTAATAAGAAAGGCTGTAAAAGGAATAACGATTCCTAGAGCAAGCATGTATCCTGTACTGAGCCATTGAACAGTTGAGACACTGACGTTTAATTCTTTCATGATATCAGGCAGTGCAACGTTCATGAAGGTGCTATTTAAGAAAGTAATAAAAGTACCGAGTAAGAAAACGGCTGCTATAACGATGACGTTATCGCCTTTATCATTAGATGATGATTCATTCATAAGGTCACCTCGCTAATTTAGGGATATCATTATGATTCATCATTAATAATTTTTTATGCTATTACCTATTTATAAGGGATGTTATCTTATGTTTTTTGTTATATGATTAGGTCAGATTATAAATTTAGGAGGTTATTATGACGTTTGAGAAGATGATTAAGTGTTGTGGGAATTTGACGCCAACAGAAAGTCAGCTGGCGCAATATATATTAAGAAATAAGGAAGAAGTTCAAACCTCATCGATTCAGTCTCTTTCAGAGAAAACATTTGCTTCTAAGTCAGCGATTCATCGTTTTTGTAAAAAGATTGGGTTTGAAGGATTTAATGATCTTAAAGTAAAGATTGCTAAAGATTTGGTGGAGGAAAGCAAGGGGGTCCCGCATATTGATGTGAATTTTCCATTTACAGCACTTGATAATCATCAAACGATTGCAAATAAATTGCTTAATTTATATGAAACAACGATCGAAGATACATATCAATCGATTAATTTAGAGGATTTTAATGAGTGTGTAAAATTACTTTATGAAGCAGATTATATTGATATTTATACGCATGGTCACAATATGAATGTTGCAAAGAATTTCCAGGATAAAATGCGTGCGATTGGACGTAAGGTGACGTGCCCAAAGTCAGCCTATGATCAGCGAATGACGGCTGTTTCATCGAATGAACGTCATGTCGCAGTTATTATTTCGTATTCTTTGAAGGCAACTTTTTTACCATCTGTTATTGATATTTTAAAGGATAAAAAGGTTGAAATTATTTTAATTGGTCGTCTTGGAAATAAGATTCCGTATCAGTCGATTCAACATTATTTATATATTAGTGATCGCGAAAACTTAAGAAATCGAATTTCTCAATTTTCTTCTCATATTGCGATGCAGTATATGCTTGATTTACTTTTCAGCTGTATTTTCAAAGTTGATTATGATGAGAATATACGGTATATCGAGGAAATCATGAATACGATTGATGATCGTGAAATTGATTATGAAGATTAATTTTTTTATAAAGGCCTCTTAGTTTTTCCACTGATAGGCCTTTATGGTGCCAAAAAGTTTCAAAATGATGAAAAAAAATCAGGAAGTTTTAAAACATTAAACCAGTCTTTGTTTATTCTATTGAACTTTGAAAGAGAAGAAAATATAGTAGGTTTAGGAGGCGGTTTAATGAAAAAAGTCATTTTTTTTGATATAGATGGAACCTTAATTGATAGTCATAATGGAAAAAAAGATATTTCATCTCGTGTAAAACAGTCATTACGTGATTTACAAAGACGGGGGCATTATGTTTTTATTGCAACAGGAAGACCATATGCTTTTTTAAGTAAAGTGATTCGTGAGTTTGGTTTTGATGGGTACGTTCTAGCTAATGGAGCTCATGTGATTGTTGATGGAAAAAAGATTCATAGTAAAGCAATAGATAATGGGATATTAAAGAATTTAGTTTCACATTTAGAGAATAAAAATCTTGAATTTGTGTTAGAAGATGAGACATGTGTTTACGCATATGAGAATTATGAGAAGATTTGGCCATTTTATGAGCAATATGGGATTTTAAAAGATTATTTTATGTTAGATTACGAGGTGGATCAGGTCAATGCGTTTAAGATAGAGGTGCTATGTCCAAAGCCAGAAGATTTAGAGTATTGTATAGAATTTTTAAAAAATCATGAGGAATATACATACTGCCACAGTGTGCACCCTACACATCTTGAAATTTATTTAAAGGAAAATCATAAAGCGACGGGAATTTTAAAGGTATTAGATTATTTGAATATCTCGATTGAAAACACGTATGCTTTTGGTGATGGAAGTAATGATATTGAGATGTTAGAGACTGTTGGGTGTGGAATTGCCATGGGGAATGCTTCAGATGAGGTTAAAAAATATGCTAATGTGGTGACAGATACAGTAGCGAATGATGGCATTGTATCAGGGATTGAAAAATATATTTTAAGCTAATAAAAGGTGAGAGTATTGGTTCATTTTTATATGGAAATATTGAAAAATAATAAAAAAGGTCTGTATCGAATCGATACAGACCTTTAATTTAGCTGAATAAGTTAATAAAGATGGTAATGATACCTGAGTTGATAAAATCAATGAAGAGTCCCCCAACAAGTGGGACGACAAAGTAGGGTGTTGGTGTGAATCCAAAACGATTTGTTAATTCGTCCATATTGGCAATAGCATTTGGGGTTGCACCCATTCCGAATCCGCATGTGGCTGAGGCGAATACAGCTGCTTCGTAGTTTTTCCCCATGACTTTATAGGTTATAAAGGAAGCAAAAAGTGCAATCAGAATGGATTGAGCAATTAGCATGATGATAAGTGGTAAAGCTAAATCGAATAATTGCCAAAGTTTCAGTCCCATAAGCGCCATGGTTAGAAAGAATGAGAGAGATAAGCTACCAATTGTTTCAATTTCTTTTTCAACCAGTTCTTTTCCTCTTAAATCGGCAATATTTCGAATAAGGGCCGCTACAAGCATCGCTCCGATATAAGAGGGGAATGTTAAACTTGTCATTTGAATGAATTTAGAAACAATAGATCCTAATCCCATGGCAATGAATAGTAAGCACGCACCATTCATCATGTGTTTTAGTGAGAGAATGTTTGTATTTTCTTCGTTAAATCCTCCCGCTTCTTCTGGTTTTTGATTTGATTTTTCAGCTTTTAAATGATGTTTAAGTATTAAATTTCTTGCTACTAATCCACCGAGAATACTTCCCATGATTAGTCCAAAGGTTGCTGAAGCAACTGATACGGTTGTTGCTCGTTCAACGCCAAGTCCTTCAAGAATCGGACCAAATGATCCGGCAGTTCCATGTCCTCCAACCATTGGAATAGATCCAGTTGCGAGGCCGAGTAATGGAGATAACCGAAAAGCAGTTGCGAGAGATACTCCAACGATATTTTGTAAGATGACAAGTAAAATGGCAAGAAGTAAGAAAGTAATCACTTTTTTACCGCCTTGTTTTAATAAAGCAAAACTTGCTGTAAATCCGATACTTGTAAAGAATGTTGTCATGAATAGATTTTGTAAGGATGTATCTAAATTTATGGCTGCGAGGTTAGTTTGATATAAAAAGAGTGTAACTAATGAAAAAATAAATCCGCCTACTACTGATGGTGGAATACAGTATTTAGAGAGAATCGAAAATTTCTTTCGGATATATTTTCCTAGATAAAAAATAATTGAAACTAAAGCCATTGTTTCGTAGAGGTTTAAATTCAGTTCCATGTCTTAGGCTCTCCTTTCATTTCTCTAATTATTATGGATGAATTGTCATATAAAAATTAGAGTTTAAGTATGAACAAATCAAATATGTTATTAGTTCAATTCAAAACTATAACTGATAATCATAATTAAAAAAATGCTTTCGAAAAAAATTCGAAAGCATTTTGTATTGAATCACTTTTTCTAGTGTCTAGTAAAATACTAGGGTAAATCTACAGTAGTTAAATAAAAAATCATTAATAGATAGTTTTCATCCAATTTAAATCAATAATCCCTGAACCAACTGTCTCTTTTAAGGTAGATAATAAGTTTTGTGTGTCATCTAATGTATAATTGTAAGGTAGTTCATTAAATCCATTCCATGAGAATTTTAGACTTGTTGCTGGTTCAGGTGATAATGGAGAGTTAGGGTCAGTACTGTTTCCACGATATGAGATATTTTTATACTCGTAGATAGTATCAAGGGCTAAGATTTTTCCTGTGTAAGATGAGTTAGAGGCATTTTTTTGGTTATTTCGTAATGGATATTTAATACCTAGGATAGCTGAGTTTTCTACTAGGACTGCACCGCCTTCTGTTGAGATGGCTCCATTACTTGTGACATTGAAGCTATAACCTTTGTTAGTAATGGCTTTAGCGACTGATGATGGAATTAAAGTAGAGGCTTTATAGGCATTTTGTGAATCCATCACGATATTATAGACGTGTGCATTACCACCACGAAGTCTAGGTAATCGATCCTGTGAATCTAAGTAGTAGTTGTGGTGCATTGTAATCTCTAAGTCCTTGTTATCATTAGCCATTTCTGTAGCTCCAATCAAATGGGTTTTCTTTTGAGGTGCCGCAACGGCCATTATGGTTTCTTGACTTAGGTTTTGAGAGCGTAGGAATTGATACATTGGATAGGCTGATTGGTTAGCTTCCATTGCTTTAAACATTGCTTCATAGAATTCACCACGACCAGGTAGGAATTTCGAGTATGAAATAGTTAGTCCTGTTGTTCCTTTTTTAGAGTCAACGACACCATCGTATGCTTTACCAAATGTACAGTGATCAATCCAGATGTTACTTGATTGTTCTAGTGTGATGTAATCCCAATCATTTTTATCATATTTTCCTTTTGTTGATTCGTCCCATTCCCAGAGTTCATCGAATTCAATGTTTCGAATGACGATGTTATTTGAACGTTTGAAGATTAAAGCTCCATGAGTGAGTTTGGCCCCGTTTTTAGAGAAGATTGTCAGACCATCAAATCCATCAATCATAATCTTACTGACACCTGTTTCTTTTAAAATAGGGTGAGTTAAGGCAGTGTTATGAGGGGTAAATGGTGCGACTTGAGCACTTGATCCAATAACATTCCACCCCAGGTCAATATCATTCATAATTTCAATGACTTTGGTTAAAGCCTTTTTAGTAAGAGCTTCTCCTAATTCCTTAGCGTTTGTAACTTTGATGTAGTAAGGGCTAGTTTCATCTAATTCACCTCCACCAGTTACACCCTCAGCAAATCCCGCTACTGAATACTTTGATTGACTGGCTTCAGGTTTTACTTCAGGAGTCGGATCTTTAGTAGGTTCAGGTTCTGGCGTTGGTTGTGGCATTGGACAAGGATCAGGATTTGGTGTTGAATCTGGTGTTACTGTGTTATCAACATCAGTTACTAAAATATTGTCATAGTTGACTTGAACTTTGCTTGCGACTAGTCCTACAGCACCAGCTGTTAAAGAATCATCAGTTGCTTCTATCATCAGTTTCCCATTTAAATATACTTTTAAGATAGAACCTTGCATTTCGAGTGTTACGTTATACCAAGTATTTTGTTGAATTTCTGTACTTACCTGGGCAATTACCGAAGAAGCCCCATTTACTTTCTTACGTAGTTCTAATCCATTTTTGCTGCTTAGACTTACCCCATAGAAGTTATTCCCGTCTGTGTATCGGCCACATAAAAAAGCACAATTAGATCCATTGAAGTCAAGAACTTTCATATCTGCTGAAATACTGTAGTCAGTCCATGATAAATCGCCACGCATGATACGACCTTCGCTATTAGTAGAGGTATGTCCAATTGTATTGGTTTCATCTAAAATAATATTAAAGCTCCCTCTTTGGATTTCCCACTGGTCGTAGTTTGATTCAAAATCTTCTGAAAAGTATATGTTTGATGCTAAAACATCACTTTTTTGTGTCAGTAGTAAACTAGCTGTCATAAAAGCGAAGCTATAATAAGATAAATGTTTTTTTGTAAGCTTCAAGGTCATTCCTCCTGGTTTTTAATATGTATCATCATAAGGGAAATGACTGAGATAAAAAAGTGAAAAGAATGTCATGGCATCAAAAAAGCCTCTAGTCTGAGGCTCCTTAATTAAAAATATTTTCCGCTAAATTTTTCTTTTACTGCATCTAAGACTGGTTTAAAATCTTCTTCGTTTTCCGAGAATAATTTAATGAGTTTTTCTTTAGCTTCAATGTATTCAGGGTCGGTTTCGCTATGATTTACAATAGGATTAAATAACTTGTGGTATTTCATAAATAATACAGGGTGTTTTTTAGCAAAAGCTTCAACTTCATCAATATGACGTTCTGGCTTTGTTGCGTTTTTAATCCATTTAAAGACGTAATCGTATTTATCAGTCATTTGAAATCATCCTTTCAGATTAGGTGTTCATTATAGTTTTGCTTAAAGTACTAGGATTTATAACTAGGTCACGTTAAAATAAAAGTAGGTTATGTGAGAGGATTAAGGAGTTGTTTAGGATGTGTGATAAATTTAAGGATTTAAAAATTGATTGTAAAAATTGTTTCGGTCTTTGTTGTGTGGCACTTTATTTTTCGAAGTTTGAGGGTTTTCCAAGTGATAAGGTTGCAGGGAAGCCGTGTTCTCATTTAAGTGATGACTTTAGTTGTAAAATTCACGAGTCGTTAAGTGATAAAGGTTTAAAAGGATGCACTGCTTATGATTGCTTTGGGGCGGGCCAAAAGGTCGCACAGGTCACGTATAAGGGAATTGATTGGAAGCAATCATCTAAGACTGAGATGTTTGATGTCTTTGTTGTGATGCGTCAGTTACACGAGATGTTATGGTATTTAACAGATGCGAGCTTACAAGAGGTATCGATTTCACTTAAGAAAGAGGTTGAAGAGATGAGACTGAAGATTGTTCAGTTAACGTATCTTGATCTCGCTTCATTATTAGTTTTAGATATTGAATCATATCGTGATGAGGTCAATAAAATTCTTCGTCAGATTGGAACGTTATCAGGTGAGAAACTTGGCAAAGATTTGATGGGAAAAAATTTAACGAAAAAGAATCTAATTAACTCGGATTTAAGAGGGGCATTATTAATTGCAGCTAATTTGAAGAATCAGGATTTAAGTGGAGCTAATGTTATTGCGGCAGATTTTAGAGATGCAGATATTAGGGGGGCTAAACTTGATAAATGTTTATTTTTAACGCAATCCCAGATTAATGTGGCCAAAGGAGATCAGCAGACAAAAATTCCAAATTGGCTATCACGTCCTGCGCACTGGTAATATAATTTTTCGCTAGACTTTGGTTTTGAATTGACTTTTCAGTTAGTCTAAAATACTAATAGCTTTCATAATATGATAAGGAGAGGTACTTTTTAAGTTGCTTCTTCTTTTTTTGAATGAATATAGGGAGAGGATAGAGATGTGTACAGCTATTACATTAAAGACACAAGATGGATTGCATGCATTAGGGAGAAATTTAGATATTGTGGCTTTATTAGATGTTGCTGTTATTTTGATTCCGAGGTCATATGCATTTACTCATACTATCATGAGTCTAAAAAAGAAAAATAAATACGCGATGGTTGGAATGTCTACGACGTTTGAAAATCATGTCTTATTAGTTGACGGGATGAATGAAAAGGGATTAGCTTGCGCTGTATTAGAGTTACCTAAATATGCTTCATGGAGTAAAGTATTGGATAAAGATAAAATAAATGTGGCTCCTTATGATTTTGTTTATTGGATCTTAGCAAATTTTCAATCTCTTGAGGAAGTAAAAGACGGATTAAAAAATGTAAATCTAGTTAATGAGTCGCTTGAAGGGAAAGAGGTATCAGTAGATGTTCATTGGATTGTAACTGATCGTACAGGACAGTCTATTGTAATAGAAAAAACGAAGGGGAATTTTCGAATTTATAATAATAAGGTGGGAGTTTTAACTAATGCTCCAACATTCGATTGGCATCTCATAAATTTAAATCGGTATATGAATATACAAGTGACGAATCCGCATAAGGTGAAGTGGGGACATCAGGAGTTAAGTTTTGACTCAGAAGGTTTTGGGGGAATCGGACTACCAGGAGATGTTTCATCTTCATCTCGTTTTGTAAAAGCAGCTTTTCTAAGAAATCATATTAGAGTAGAAAAAGGAGAAGATGCTTTAATAACAAGTACTTTTCATATTTTAAGTAATGTGGCTGTTATCAAAGGAACTGCTGTTACTTGCCACCAACAATATTTGAAAACGCAGTGTACTAGTTGTATGTGTTTAGAGACAGGCGTTTATTACTATAACACTTATAATAATAATCAAATTAATGCTATTCATTTATTTGACGAGAATTTAGATGCCTCTGAAGTTAAAGTGTTTCCTTATCAAGATAAACTGGTAGTACAGAAACAAAATTAAGTAAAATATGAGGGAGATTAAAGATGGATTTATCTTTTTTACAAACTTACTGTATTCCTGTCATTGTAGGAATTTGTTTGTGTGTGGGGGATGTTATCAAAAATAGTTTAACTCTTGTACAGAATAAATATATTCCATTAATTATGGCTATTTTAGGGTTGATACTAAATGTTTGGATTAATAAAGGAATTTCACCTGATATTGTTCTTGGGGGAATGTTTTCAGGACTTTCGAGTACGGGGGTTCATCAGTTATTTAAGCAATTGATTCAAGTTCAGAGTGATGAAAAATAAGAAAAAAGAGCTAGTTAACTAGCTCTTTTTTCTTTTAATTAATAGGTGAACTATTGTTAGATTGTTGTGACCATTCAACTAATCTTGCCATCTCTATTGGAGATTCTTGCATTCCTCTTATGATCCATTCATCAATCCATCCAAACAGGCCACAAGCTAGCCATGCATTTGTATAAGCCTGGATATTTTCTTGTTCAGGCTTGGGTCCACATACAGATTTAATCGTATCTAAAACTAAATAAGATAAGCCACATTTATAAAGTAATTGATAGGTTTCAGCATATTTTAGATAATGACCAAATAGACTTTCGACAAAATTAGGATTTTTACTTTGCTCAAACTCAGTTCCCCATTCTTGAATTAATTTCACCAAATGTTGTTTTAAAATATCTTCTTTATTTATAAAATTTCTATAAAAAGAAGCTCTACTAACCAGTGCATGTTTTACAATCTCTGTAATTGTAATGTCTTCAAAGGGGTGATGTTTCATTAAACTTAAAAGTGCATGAGTAATTTGCTCTTTAACAAATGAATTATTTTGTTCTTTTTTCATGTGATACAAAACCTCCAATTTGTCTCATTTTTTCCAGATATCTTGTTTTCTATTTTAGTAGATGATACATTTGTCTCCGTTAGAGGATACCTATGTATAAATGAATTGTCAAGGAGGTTTGTCGATGGTTTTTAGGTTAATGAAAAACACTTTTATTGTTGTCACAATTATCTTGTTATTAATAGTTGTCTTTTTAATCATTGCTATGTTCATAGGCTCAAGACCGATTAAAAGTAACTACTATAATCAAGTTGATGCAGTGGGCATGATTGAAAAGAAATATACTAATCGTGGGGAGTATGAAGTTGAGTCTATTAAAGCTAATAGCAATGAAGAATTATTTAAGGAGTACAAAATATGGTATCCGTTAGAATTAGAGGAAAAGGCTGATAAAACATATCCAGTTGTTTTGTTAGTAAATGGGACAGGGGTTCCCTATACAAAGTATGGTGCAATATTTGAACATTTGGCTTCGTGGGGATTTATTGTGGTAGGAAACGATGATAAAAATTCAGCAAGTGGTAAGTCGTCATCTATTATGTTGAACTACATCCTTTCTTTAAATGAAGATAACGAAAGTATTTTTTTTGGCAAAATAGATTTGGGTAATATTGGAATATCAGGGCATTCACAAGGAGGTGTGGGTGCAATTAATGCTGTAACAAGCTTTGATAATAGCAACATATTTACGTCGCTCTATACAGCAAGTACCACAGCTTTAGAGCTCGCTCAAGCACTTGAATGGGACTACGATGTATCAAAAATAAAATCCCTTATTTTAAAGTAGCAGCTACAGGAAAGTCTGATGCTGAGTTAATAGCACCTCTTTTATCTTTAATAGATAATTATAACAGAGTAGAAAGTGAACAACTTACCATTATGGGAAGACGAAAGAATGTTGAGCATGACCAAATGCTAACTCATGCTGATGGTTATATGACAGCTTGGTTTAGGTACACATTAATGAATGATGAAGAAGCTGGTCAAGCTTTTTCTGGTGATGTCCCTGAAATCTTAACTAATTTAGATAATTGGCAAGATGTTCAAATTAAAGAATAATGACCGATGAAAAAATAAATTTCTCAACAAGTAAAGATAGCTTTACGGATTATAGTAAGAATTGGCTAAAGTTGAAATGGGTATCCTAAATTATTTTATTTTTTTAAATATTAATCTGTTGTATAGTAGCAAAATAGGGAGGACATAATGATGACAACAATATTATTAATTATTATTTATATTGCTTATATTGGACTTGGAATTCCTGATTCATTACTCGGGGTAGCATGGCCAGCCATTTATCGTGAGTTTGGATTACCTGTTTCTACTGTTAGTTGTATTTCATTATTAATTTCAGTAGGAACGGTTATTTCAAGCTTATTAAGCGCAAGAGTAATCAATAAGTTTGGGACAGGGAAGGTAGCAGCGGTTAGTACATCCATGACAGCTATTGCATTACTAGGGTTTTCTTTATCAAATAATTTGCTATGGTTATGTTTATCAGCTATTCCACTTGGATTAGGTGCAGGTGCAATTGATGCTGCTATGAATAACTATGTTGCTCTTCATTATTCATCTAAACACATGAATTTCTTACACTGTTTTTACGGAATAGGAGTTTCGTTTAGTCCTTATTTGATGTCTATGGCCTTATCTAATCAATCTGACTGGCGTAACGGCTATCAGAATGTTTTCTATTTTCAGTTAGCTATTTCAATGATTTGTATCATATCACTTCCTCTTTGGAATAGGGTCAAAGAATCAGTACATGTTCAGGAAGAAAAGACTCATCCCTTGAAACTATCTGAATTAGTTAAAATTCCATCAGTACGTTGGGTATGGGGCGCGTTTATTGGATTAGGTGCAATGGAATCATTATGTGCTGTCTGGACAAGTACATTTCTCGTAAATGCAAAAGGAATGGCTTCTTATCATGCTGCAAAAGTAATTATGATATATTATATTGGGATGACACTAGGACGTTTATTATCAGGAATTTTAGCCGATAAATTATCAAGCTGGAAGTTAATAAAAATTGGTCAATTTATTACCATATTAGCAATTTTATTATTACTATTACCTTTATCTTTAGAAAGCTCAATTTTAGGATTATTTCTGATTGGACTGGGGATTAGCCCTATTTTTCCAAACCTAATTCATTTAACACCTGAAAACTTTGGGAAAAATCTTTCTCAATCTGTTATGGGAACACAAATAGCGGCTTGTTATGCAGCTACTATACTAACACCACCATTCTTTGGTCTGATAGCTGAATTATTTGGATTGAATTTATTTCCATTAACTTTATTTATCGCCTTTATCGTGATGTTATTCTCAATTATTTGCTTAACGAGAAAATTGAAAAAATCAAACTAGATATTAACTCTTTAGGGTAGTAACTTTAGATTAAATAAAACTTTATAAAAATAAAAACAGTCATCTTAAAATGACTGTTTTTATTTTTGTATGCTGCGTTATAGTACAGTTACTAGCTCTTTTTTATAAGTAAGGTCTTAATTCATGTAGTAGTTTTTCTTCTATTTTAATGAGTTGATTAGCAAGATCTTTGATATCGCTTGTTGCAGCGGGATATTGGTTAAGATATTTAGCAATAGATTTAATTCCCATGTTGCATCCATCTGTTACGATATCGGCTATTTTTTCATCAACATCACCTGTTAGTAGTTTAACATTTGTACTCATCCAAGACATTGCTTTTGCAATAGGGTTGGGTTCTTTATCAGAATCGTGAGCTTCCATTAGTTTTTGGTGTGTTAAGTCACCGAATTTTTTATGTTCTTCAAGAGAAGTAGTTAAAGTATTACGTAGGTTCTCATTTTTAACTTTTTCTAGAACCTCATTTAAACTCTCAACTGCCATTTTAGTTCCAGAATTACATTCATTTAATAGTTTAATTGAATCTTGATTAGGCATTAATATAACCTTCTTTCTATTTCATATTTAATATTATTTGCTATTTTAATGAAGGGTATTCCAATAAAGAACTAAGAATATTTAATCTGATACAGAGTGTCTAATTTTGAATTTAGACATAGGATACTATAGGACAGATTTTAATATTAAGTGCAACATAAAAAAAACTCATAAATAAGATTATTGTTATAGAATGAGTTACCACACCAAATTCTTAACAAGGAAATTTATTGATAAGTTATAGACATCTTAAGACATTCGAGGGGACCCCTATAGAGGTGCTTTCGAAAATGAGATATTTAGTGAGATAAATGACTCAATGATTTCTCCTGAATTAAAACGAAACACTCAGGAGATGTATCAGGCTGAGTCCACAGATGAATTAAGCAAGAAAAGACACTTAATTCATTATCGTTCAGAGAAGAAATCCAAAGAAGTCATTTCCCTATATTATTTAACATTAACTCAGTCGCTAGACCAGATTTTTAATACAGTTTTAAAAGGGATTATTTCATTTTATGCCATTTATCGTTGATGATGGAGCATTTTGTTAGAAGATTTAAGTTGTTTAAAATAAACAGGAAAGCCTTGAAAATTATGAGAAACTAACTTTAGAACGTCGATTTATCAACGTTCTAAAGAAGTGAAAAACATAAAAGATTTAGGAATAGTGTGAAGCAAGTATCCTCCTTTGATGGTGATGGGCAATAGATACGATTATTTCAAGTCGTATTTAAAGTAAAGGTTGTTTATCATCATTTGTAGAACACCAAATCCATTATTACATCGCTATTAAAATATAAAATTTCTCAGAAATGGAAATGTACAAAGCGCTAAGTCAATTAAATGAAAACTATCATCTATAAATCTTTAAAACCGACATAGTGATTGAGGGAAGGGGTTGCTTGTTACTCACAACTTGAATCAGAATTAAAGATACCTATTTATTTTGTAGATGCTTATTCATCAACGCCTATGAAAATGTTTAGGTGGGAAATTTTCATTCGAACTATTTGAGGAGAAAGTGTTGTACCTGTATTGAATTCGTCCTAGGGAAAAGTTTATAAGGAGGGAATGTGATGGCAACTATAGAGGTTACAGGCTCAGATATGACTATTCAAGAAGCAATTAATAATGCTAGTCCAGGAGATAAGATTCAAGTTCAATCAGGGATTTATAGAGAGAATTTATTCATTAATGTGGACAACCTTACCATTTTTGGTGACGGAGAAGTTATTCTTGATGGAACTGATCAGGGGTTAGTCGGAATAACTATTGATGCTAATGAGGTTATATTAGCCAATTTGACTTTTCAAAACTTTACAATAGGAATTTTATCAATTGGGGATAAGAATGTCTTCCATCATGTTAAATCTGATAGTAATGTAGGAAGTGGATTTAAAATCAGTGGGCATCTTAATACTGTAAGGCAATGTCAGATAAACAATAATCAAGATAAAGGGATTATATTGTCTGGAAGAGAAAATTTATTTTATGAAAATAGTTTAGAAGGAAATAGAAGAGGTGGCTTTTTAGCGGGACCCGGAGATTTTAGGGAAAATATTATAGCTAATAATTACTTTGACGGTAATGGAAACTTTGCCATTAACATTAACACAACTTATTCCGATAAAAATATTGTTTATACTAATCTTATTCAAAATTCATCTAATGGTATTATAGTGAAAAGAGGTCGTTTTTTTATTGGTTTAAATACGATTACGAACATTAATCAGATCGGAATAATGATCGAGGGAAATTACTCAATTATATTTAAAAATACATTGATTAATTCAAAGAATGGGATAATGTTAAAAGCTAACGATAGCTCAATTATAGAGAATGTTGTGGAACATATAAATAATACTGCGATTTTAATTCAGGGAAATAGAAATTATGCCAGACAGAATACGGTAAGCCAATTTCATGATGTAGGGATATTAGTTAATGGATTCTCCAATACATTACGATGCAATACTCCATTGACTTCAGTTGTTAATTATTCTGCCACTGGAGAGAATAACGTAGCAAATGATACGACTTGTGATACACTAGCGAATGGTATACAGGAAATTAATCTAGATAACTTAACAGACGGCTATAAGGGATTGCTAGAGTTATTTTATAAGAATTTCTAGTAAATATTTAAAAATGATTTAATGGTCATTTAAGTTCCCTATCAATAGCGAATTTTTGGCGCATACTAATTGAGAAGGATACCAGATTCCAGTTCAAATCACCGTTTGTCAATATGTACAGAATATGATAGTATATAAGAATATATTTGGCTTTTTATTGTAAGAAAAGTCAGATGCTACAACATTAACTGGAGGAATGGATTTTATGTTACCAAATTGCCCAAAATGTAATTCAGAATATACATATGAAGATGCAGGAATGTTAGTGTGCCCAATGTGTGCTTATGAGTGGAGTCCAGAAGCAGAAGCTGAAGCAGCGGAAGCTAACGTGATTCGTGATGCAAACGGAAATGTTTTATCGGATGGAGATACTGTAACAGTTATTAAAGATTTAAAGGTAAAAGGTAGTTCTTCAGCGATTAAACAAGGAACTAAAGTAAAAGGAATCCGTTTAGTTCATGATTCATCTAATGGTCATGATATTGACTGTAAAATTGATGGATTTGGAGCAATGAGTTTAAAATCTGAATTCGTAAAAAAAATCTAATTATTTTTTAGAATGATGAAGCATCCTAATTAACTAGGATGCTTTTATTGTTAGAACTTTACTTTGAAATAGTTGGGATTTATAGTAAAATTAAGTGTAACAATGGAAAAGATAGTTATTTTTTTAGGGATAGGGGAAGGTGGACTATATTAAGAAGAAATTAGGATTTCTCTTACTAGCTATATCCATTGGAATCATCACTCTATTTATAATAGGAAGAGAAAAAACGAATTATCATTTAGAGATTATTAAGCGAGCAATTAAAGAGAATGTTGTATTAGACGTAGAACAACTTAGACAATACTCGGAAAAGATAGAAGTTAAATTAAGTAAAGATGAAATGGACTATTTCACTTTGGGATATATGAATGAGGTAGAAGGTAATGAAGAGTCCGCTATCGCGAATTATCATCAGGTTACTGAGTTGATTAGTGAAAAAACAGATCCCTTTGTAATATTATATACGACGACCTATTTAGCGAAGCAAATGATGGATACAAAGCGGTATCAACAAGCCTTAGATTATGTCATGATTGGTGTTAATAATATTGAAATCGAAGATTATAATGACCATGCTAAGTCTGTATGGGAGTTGTTATTGATAACGATAAATAATGATAGAGGTGAGCATTTTACTACACAAACGCTTGAAGAGGTGTTGAAGTATGAAAAGAAGTTAAATGAAGAAACATTACTGTATTTGATTTCCAAACAAACACCATTATACTGTTTACGTCATCAATATGCTGATGCAATTAATGCTGCATTAAAAGGAATTAAATTAGCAGAGCAGCAACATGACCAGGCAACGAAAATGAAAATTTTAATAGAACTTGGCAATGTTTTTAAAATATTAGAAAATTACGATGCAGCCAAACAAGTTATACAAGAAGCATTAAAAATGGTAGTCAAGGATACAGATTTAAGTGATAATCTTAAATTATATGCTTATAAGAATTTGGCACAAATCAGTTTGATGCAGGAAGATTATGAACAGGTCATAGCTTACACTGGATTGATGAAAGAATATGAATCTAAGGTTAAATCTGAAATTGCGATTGAGTATGAGATATTAAGATATTTAATTTATGCACAAGTTGATATTTATTATGGGCATATAGATTATGCGTATCAAAGCCTCCTAAAGGCGACTGAATTATTTAAACAAGATGAAAATTATACCGTATTTGAAAAAGATTTATATTATTTAAATACGTTAGGTCAATTATATTATCATCAGGAAAATTATGATGAAGCAATTAAAACATATCATGAACTATTAGAGTTATCTGAAAAAAGAGAGTCTCTAGGATTTCAAAAAGAGAGTATAGCCAAATTATTGGCTATTTATCAAGAGTTAGGGCGCATAGATGAGTATCAACTGTTGACAGATAAATTAATTGCTTTTTCAGACGTTCAACAAAATCGAATAGGAAATGAGTACATTTTTTATGCGATTCAGTCTCATCAAAATGACCTTATTTTACAAAGAACGATACAATATAGAATAATCAATATGAGCATTTTTATGGTATTAGGGAGTATTATCATTTACGGTATTCTTAAATTTGTTAGATTAGTGTCACAAAATAGAAAGGACCATCTTACTAATCTATATAATCGTCGATACTTTGATAAAATTTATCTTGCTTTGAAAAAAAGAAAAAAAGGTCATTATTCTATCATTTTATTTGATATTGATGATTTTAAAAAAATTAATGATCGTTATGGTCATGATGTTGGTGATGCGGTATTAATGAGTTTGGCTAAGACGGTTAAAGGGGAACTTGGAAAACGAGAATATGGATTTAGGTATGGCGGCGAGGAGTTTGTCATTTTATCTGTTGATAAATCTGAAGAACATGTTCTTGCTTTAGCAGAGTCTATTCGTGAAAAGGTGGCCAAAACGATTGTGAGTCCCAATATTCAGTTTACGATTAGTTTAGGAATTGCACACTCTAGGCAGCATGAATTTAGTTTAAAAACCGCAGATGAAAATTTATATCATTCGAAAGCTCAGGGTAAAAATACAATTACAACTTAAAGGTAATCATGAAAGTGTCATGTTTATCTGAAAATCAGAAATTGTGGATAAGTGATGGGATTTTATTATCCACAAAAAATAGCTAGTGTCTTTAGACACTAGCTATTTTTTATAGAATGAAGAATGAAGCGGCAATAATGAGATAAACAGAGAGTAGCTGAACTCCTTCAAGCCAGTTTGATTCTCCATCATGGGCTACTTTGTTGACGATAAGAATTGAAGCAATCAGAGCAATAAGTTCAAATTGATTGAAGACGATACTCATAGGGATGAAGAATTGGCTAATAAAAATTAGGATAGGAGCGACGAATAAAATAATTTGTAAGCTTGAACCAATTGCAATTTCAAGAGCAACGTCCATTTTATCTTTTCTAGCCATAACGACGGCTGTACTATGTTCAGCTGCATTTCCGATAATCGGGATTAAGATAATACCGACGAAAAACTCACTCCATCCAAGTGTTTGGGTAATGGCTTCGATACCACTAACTAAAAATTCACTTTCTATTGCAATGAATACAGTTGCAATGACTAAAATTAAAATAGCTTTTGGCAACGACCATTTTGCTTTATGTTCTTCACCACTATCCGTCTCGGTATAGATATGTTTGTGTGTACTAAAGGAAAAGAATAAACTTAAAACATAAATAATAAACATCACGATAGCAACAAAAATACTTAATCCTTCGTAGCGGGTATTGAGTAGTGCCGGATCAACTGTGTGGGTGAAAAGTGCTGGAATACAGAGTCCAATCACGGCAAATAATAACATGCTTGATGAGACATCAGAGACTTTTACATTAAATTTTTGTGATTTGTATTTTAATCCACCTGCGAGCATACTAGCTCCGACAACTAATAAGATATTTCCAATGACGGCTCCTGCAATTGAAGATTTTACAACTTCGAATAATCCTTGTTTTAAAGCAAAGAATGAGATAATAAGTTCTGTCGCATTTCCAAACGTCCCATTTAAAAATCCACCAATTTTAGGCCCCGAATAAAATGAAATTTCTTCAGTTCCTTCTCCCATGAGACCAGCTAATGGAATAATTGATAAGCAAGATAAGATAAACATCCAAGAATCTGAAACGCCCATAAATTTAGCAATGAAGCTTATCGGAACAAAGATAAGCAAATATTTTAGAATTTTCATTGAAAATATGAACCTCCTATTTTTATAGATAATACTAGTATCCACAGTTTGAAAAATTCTAATAACCAATTAGGAAAATAATTGATAAAAAAGTTAAAGATGTTAAATTTAAGTTATATTTTTTAAAGACGTATCAGAGTTTAAAATAATGAGCTACTCTGTGTATCTTTTTTGTATTTTAATTCTTGCAATCTAACTTTCAGGTGTTTTATCATGAATAAGTATAAAAATGTGATAATAATTTGGTCATAGTTGAAAGGATGAGTATGATGTCATTACCACAAGACTTTTTAGATAAAATGCAACAATTATTAGGTGAAGAATTTGATGAATTTATTAAAAGTTATGATCATGAGAAATCTCATGGATTGCGATTAAATTTATTAAAGACATCAATGGAGTCATTTAAAGAGAAGAATAAATTGACGTTAGATTCTATTCCGTGGGTGGAGGAAGGATTTTTCTATAAGGGTGAGGAACGACCAGGAAAACATCCTTATCATGAAGCGGGAGTCTACTATATTCAAGAACCAAGTGCTATGTCTGTTGGGGCGTTTGTTGAAGCAAAACCAGGGGAGAAAGTACTAGATTTATGTGCAGCTCCTGGTGGGAAGAGTACACATGTTGCTTCTCAACTTGGGCAAAAAGGTCTTTTAGTAGCCAATGAAATTTATCCACAACGTGCGAAAATCTTATCTCAAAATATTGAGCGTATGGGGGTTAAGAATGCGATTGTGTTAAATGAAACACCAGCTCGTTTAGCAAAGCATTTTCCACTATATTTTGATCGTATTGTAGTCGATGCTCCATGTTCAGGTGAAGGAATGTTTAGAAAAGATGTAGTGGCACAAGAAGAGTGGAGTTTAGAGAATGTGAAGCTTTGTGCTACGCGTCAGAATGAGATTTTAGAAGAAGCAGCTAAGATGCTAAAACCTGGTGGTCGCTTAGTTTATTCGACGTGTACATTTGCACCTGAAGAGAATGAACAAGCGATTGCGCAGTTTATAAGTCATCATCCTGAGTTTGAAATTGAATCGGTTAATGCGTATGAATCATTTAAACCAGGACGTGGCGAGTGGTCTCAAATCGCTGTGGAAGGGATTGAAAAAACCTATCGTTTATGGCCCCATTATATTAATGGAGAAGGTCATTACTTAGCGGTATTGCGTAAAGTTTGTGGGGAAGATGCAGATTTAAAACGTGAGTACGTGAAGCCATTGAAGAAGGATAAGTCTTTAAATGATTTCTTTGATTTTGCTAAAGATACGTTAAAAGATGTTCCACATGGAGACTTTGTGTTATTTGGATCAGAGCTTTATTTAGTACCAGAAGGTATGTTAACGTTTGATAAATTAAAAGTTGTTCGTGCAGGATGGCATTTAGGAACATTTAAAAAGAATCGTTTTGAACCATCACATGCCTTAGCTTTATCACTTCTCCCTGAAGATGTTAAGCATTATGTTTCTTATCCACAAGATTCTAATGAGATTAAATCGTATTTAAAAGGTGAGACATTATCTCATGAGGGAGATAAAGGATGGTATCTAGTTTGTGTTGATGGTTATTCTCTGGGATGGGCAAAACTAGTTAATGGAACATTAAAAAATCATTATCCAAAGGGATTACGTTGGATGTAATTTTGAGTTTAGGGCATTAGAAGGTGCTTTTTTGTGAAAATGAGAGTCTAAGTTTTCATAAATGTTTGTAAGATATGAAAATTTGTTGTATTTTAATCGAGTTCATAATATAATACGGATATCTTAATTGAATAAATTCTCGTATATGCCCGGTGATATGGACTGGGCGTCTCTACCTGCAAACCGTAAAAGTGCGGACTACGAGGAGTTGTATGATTTTAATATATAATTTTTTATTATATAGGAAAAAGACAGCACCTCGTTTTTATAATGGGGGCTGTCTTTTTTGTTATCTAAATACTAATTGGAGTTAGTAAAAAGGAGAAGATTACGAAATGAGGAAAGAACAGCAAGTCGAAACAGGATTAATTTATGATGTAAATGATAATCCATCAATCGGGAAGAAGTTTTTATTTGGATTACAGCATATTTTTGCTGCTTTCTCAGGAATTGTCGTTGTACCATTAGTGATTTCAGGATCATTAGGTTTTGATAGTAAGATGACGACATCTTTAATTAGTGCTTCGATTTTAGCAGCGGGGATTGCAACAATTATTCAAGCACGTGGGATTGGCCGAGTTGGATCACGTGTTGCTTGTATTATGGGAACTGATTTTACGTTTGTATCACCTGCCATTTCAGTTGGGTCAACACTTGGAATGCCAGGGATTGTAGGGGCAACGATTCTAGGATCATTTTTTGAAATTATTTTAAGTTTCTTCATTAAACCACTGATGAAATTATTCCCCCCCCTTGTAACAGGAACGGTTGTTTGTTTAATTGGTTTAACGTTATTGCCAGTTTCAATTGACTGGGCAGCAGGTGGTAGTGGTGCTTTGGATTATGGAAGTTTATTAAATGTTTCAATTGCAATGCTTGTAATGATTGTGACGCTAATTTTAAACCGCTATGGCAAAGGGTTAGTAAGTAGTGCTTCTATTTTAATTGGGATGCTTGTTGGATATCTAGTGTGTATTCCTCTTGGAATGGTTGATTTTACGCCAGTTGCAGAAGCAAGCTGGTTTGCGATGCCAAATATTTTAGAATACGGTGTGGTTTTTGATTGGAAGGCTATTTTAGCGTTTATTCCAGCATATTTTGTTACAACGATTGAAACGGTAGGATGCTTAAAGGCTGTTGGAGAAACATCTCAAATTGAAATGGATGATAAGAAAATTGGATCAGGAATTTTAGCTGATGGAGTTGGAAGTATTGTAGGTGGATTAGTTGGATCCTTCTCTAATACTTCGTTTAGTCAAAATGTCGGATTAATTTCGTTAACAAAGGTAGCAAGTAAACATGTTGCTGTGATGGCAGGTATTTTATTAGTATGTTTAGGGTTATTCCCAAAATTAGCAGGTGTGATTAATGGTATTCCACAACCAGTTTTAGGTGGAGTTGGACTTGTGATGTTTGGAATGGTTGCAGCAGCAGGAATTAAGACGTTAAGTCGTGTTGAATTAACTGACCGTAACCTTGTAATCATCGCAACATCTATGGCATTAGGTCTTGGTGTAACATTCCGCCCTGATTTTATTGGTCAATTACCTGAAGCTTTACAGATGATCTTTTCATCAGGAATTTCAACAGGAACTATTGTGGCATTGATTTTAAATTTATTGTTAAAAGAGGATAAAGTAGTTGCTACAAAAGCGGCTAAAACGGAGGTTGTAGTTTAATGAAGGCTTTACAAGAACGTATTTTAAAAGATGGAGTAGCATTGAATGAAACAGTTTTAAAAGTGGATTCATTTTTAAATCATGGAGTTGATGCTCATTTAATGTATGAGATTGGGACAGAGTTTAAAAAATATTTTGAAAATCACGGAGTAACTAAAATTTTTACGATTGAAAGTTCAGGAATTGCTCCAACGGTTATGACAGCGATGCAAATGAATTTACCGATGGTCACTTTAAAGAAACAATCATCTAAAATTTTGAATGGTGATGTTTATCAAACAACAG
The DNA here is from genome assembly GCF_938044715.1 of uncultured Turicibacter sp. Classification (NCBI taxonomy): domain Bacteria; kingdom Bacillati; phylum Bacillota; class Erysipelotrichia; order Erysipelotrichales; family Turicibacteraceae; genus Turicibacter; species uncultured Turicibacter sp. The sequence continues at coordinate 42,136 of NZ_CALIOS010000055.1, read as the reverse complement.
TTCATTCGTTTACAAAAGCAACAGATTACGAATTAACGTTATCTAAAAAATATATTTCACAAGATGATCGTATCTTAATTATTGATGATTTCCTAGCTAATGGAGAAGCCGCTCTTGGAGCTATTCGTTTAGTTGAAGAAGCAGGAGCAAAAGTAGCGGGAATTGGAATTGTCATTGAAAAATCGTTCCAACCAGGACGTAAGATGTTAATTGAAAAAGGATATGAGGTATATTCCTTAGCACGAGTTAGCAAGTTAGATGCGGGTGTTATTGAATTTGTTCAAGAATAATGAAAAAGGCGAGGATGATGAGGATCCTCGCCTTTTTCATTATTCTTTGTACATGTAATCTCTTGTTAATGGTAAAGAGTTATTCACACCTTTGGTAAAGACAATTTGGTGTAAATCAATGACACCATTGTTAAATGAGGCAGCACATGAGCATAAATACATACGCCACATACGAATGAAACGCTCGTCAAACATTTTACTAATTTCATCAATGTTATCTTCGAAGTTTTTATACCAATGTAATAATGTCATACGGTAGTGAGGGCGTAAGTTTTCGATATCGATAACGTGGAATTTATAGTCTGCTGAAATTGAAACAATTTCACGTAAAGATGGGATGACACCACCAGGGAAGATATATTTTTTAATCCATGCATCTCCTTCACTTTCTTTTAAACTGCTAATGTAATGAAGAACGAAGATTCCACCTGGCTTTAATACGGCATTGACATTTTTGAAGAATAAATCGTAGTTTGGACGCTCTACATGTTCAAGCATTCCGACACTGACGATTTTATCGAAAATTAAATCAGATTTTTCTAAATCTCTGTAATCCATTAGTTTAACTGACAGATAATTTTCAAGATTTTCTTCTTTGATACGTCGTGAGAATTCATTATATTGCTCTTGACTTAATGTGATTCCAGTTCCTTTAACTTTATATTTTTTAGCAGCTGAAATTAACAAGCAACCCCAACCACATCCAATATCAAGTAGTGTTTCATTTTCTTTTAATTCCAGTTTATTTAGTAAGTGATCAACTTTATTAAGTTGTGCTTGGTGCAATGACTCATCTTCGCTTTTAAAGTAGGCACAAGAGTAGCAAAGAGTATCATCTAACCACAATTTATAAAATTTATTTCCAATATCATAATGAGAAGAGACTTCTTCTTTTTGTTTTGACTTTGAGGTAGGGTTGTTAAAGATTTTAGGTAAAGCTTTAAAATCTGTTGTGAAGTGTTCAATATGACTTAAAATAGCATCTAATGCTTCATACAAATCTCCCTCAATTTCAATAGTTTTATCCATATAAGCTTCCCCAAGTGCTAAAGAGGTACTAGTCACTAAATCTTTTTTGCTTATAGGGCCATTAATATAAACTTTAAACTTGGGCTCTCCTTGTCCTACAGAAAATATTTCATGATCCCAAAATTCAACTGTAAATGGAACGCTGTCAAAATTTTTTAATAAATTTTTAAAAACTAACTTATCGAAAGCCATAAACTCAATCCTTTCCAAATTCCTTCAAAAATTACTTTTATTATTTACCAAATCATCTCTTTTCATCATCAATAAGGAAAAAAACTTTCAAAAAATCAAAAAAATAACAGTTTATCCACAGTTCCACAAAGTTCCATGTGGAACAATTCCCGAAAATTGTGGATAAATGTCTAATAAAGTTTATTGTGTTGATGAATGTTCTAAATATGATGAAAATGATTTTTTGTCGCAGTGCATATAATGTAATGAAAGGAGTGGAGATATGATTAAATTAGTTTTAATTCGTCATGGTCAAAGTATCTGGAATTTAGAAAATAAGTTTACAGGATGGACTGATGTAGAGTTATCTGATAATGGATTAAATGAAGCTAGGTTAGCTGCTAAAGTTTTAAATAAACATGGATTTGAATTTGATGTAGCTTATACTTCGTGTTTAAAACGAGCTATTAGAACATTGTGGATTATTCTTCATGAGATGGATTTAATGTGGATTCCTGTCTATAAATCATGGAGGTTAAATGAGCGACATTATGGTGCTTTACAGGGATTAAATAAGGAGGAAACGGCAAAAAAATATGGTGAAGAGCAAGTTCATAAATGGCGGAGATATGTGGATATCCGTCCACCTGAGCTAACAAAAGACGATCCTAGATATCCAGGTTATGAATATAAATATCATAATTTGAAGGAGAATGAGTTACCGTTAACGGAAAATCTTGCAGACACTGAAAAACGAGTTTTAGAGGAGTGGCATGAGAAAATTGTGCCTGATTTGTTAGCAGAAAAAAAAGTAATCATTGCAGCCCATGGTAATACGTTGAGAGCTTTAGTAAAGTATTTAGATGAATTATCGAATGATGGGGTGGCGAATTTAAATATTCCAACTGGGATGCCACTGGTATATGAATTAGATGATCAATTAAAGCCAATAAGACATTATTATTTGAATTTAGAGGGTGAAATTCCGAGTGGTATTATTCCAGAATATATTCTTTAAGATACAAAAAAACACTCTGTGGATAGAGTGTTTTTTTGTGTATTATTATTCAAATAGATCATCAAAGACTTCGTCTTCAAGTTCTTTTAATCGTTTCATTTCATTTGATTTTGCTTTTTTCTCAGCCATTTTTTTAACAACACGAGTAGATCCAACGCCGATTCCAACAATAGCTCCGGTAATTAATAGGGCTGCGAATCCACGTTTTTTTGTAATTTTCACTTTTTGTTCCATCATATGCCCTCCCTTAAGACCATGTAATGGATACTATTATATACTATTTTCGACAATATACAACTTAAATTTAATGTTAGTTAATGGATTAAAATAACTTGGTAACTGATTATTTGATAAGGTCACAAAGTTATTTTTATGAGTATTCTTAAAGTGATTATTTAAAGGAAAAAGTAGCCTTTTTTATTAAAATTGTTATCATAGCAGGTATCATTGAGATTAGTATAATCTGTATTTTACAGTCTAGAAGAGAAGATTTAGTATAAAATCTTTTAAAGAATATTTATCCACAAATTAGTTTTATATTAGTAGATTGTAAATATCAAATAGATATATTTTAAATTAATAATATTTAATGAAGAAAAATTGAAAAAAAACGAAATAATTAAACTGATAACTATAAAAAGATGTGTATAAGTATATAAATAAGATTGAAAAGTGAACCAATGGGGATTTATAGAAAATAGCTAAATTTAATGAATTCTGTAGTAAATAAAGACAAGAGAAGCAAAAATACTGTAAATAATATACGTTTAAATAAGAAAGATCTTAAACTAATTGAGACATATTTAAGAGCTAGAAATTAATGTGTTTTATTCTTTTAACAGGTAGATAGACTGTAAAATTAAAGTAATTAAGAATATCTTATATAGTAGTTATTTAAGTTATGATTCTAAGATAATCGTTGATACGGGATAAAAATGACTATTTGCAATAAAAAGAAGCATTCAGTAAATTGAATGCTTCTTTTTATTATGGCGTTTATGAAACTATTTTTTAATTATTTATATACGATTAGCGATAATTTTTTATGAGGAAAAAACAGTTATTTTTACTATAAGATAATTAGTCTTAAAAGATCCTAATTATTAAGTTTGATTTAAAATAGGTGAATTACTTTCATTACGTATCATTAAGTTTTTATTTTTGACTCTTATTTATTACTTCAACAGAACTAGTTTCTTCTATCATTTTTAGAAATTTACATAAACTCTATTTTTTATAAAAATCTTCATTTTTCTTTATTTTTATGCTTTCTGGAGCATTATTTATAGAATCTTTCTTCTAACCTTCTTTTTCTATCTTTTTTCTTTGATAGTTCTTTTACTTTTTATCATTTATCCTTCCAGGCTGCTTTTTTTATTTTTTCTTCATTTTTTTCTTCTATACTACCACTATACTTAAACATATTAAACAGTATTTTTAAACAACTTCAGAGAAAAAATTCTTCAAACACCATCGAAACTATAGAAAACATTCATAGATTTATTCTATGGTTTTGTTTTACACTTGTATTTAAGTTGTATTATAAAAGAAAAAAATATTTTGGGAAATAATTTTGTGAAAATATTAAATATAGTATAGCTTTTTTGAAATGATAAATTTGTAGGAATCTGAAAGAGAAGTTCGACATCTTTTTCTTACTTAATATTGGATAGCATAGTTTTTATTTCGAGTTTAAATAATAAATAAGATGAAAGTTGAGAGGTCACAAAAGCTAGCATTAGATTTTGATTATTGTGGTAAAAAAGAAACCCAGACAAAAAAATTTATTTTGTTATTTGTGTAGGAGGATTTAAAAATGAAAAAAAGATTTCAATGGATATTCGTAGTAATCATGACGATGTTTATAGCAACGGTGCATTGTCATGCAACCGAGGTAAAGAATTTAAAAGAAATAGATTACTTGGATAAATATGAGGTTATTCATCAAAATATGATGGAAAAAATTAAATACACAGAAAAAACAGGTGATTTAAATATAGATTTCTTATTTTACATATTACCTTATGAACAATTTGGAGTTGAGATTTCTAAGTCTGAACTTCGTTATGGAAGTAACCAGAAAATAAAAGATGTTGTAAATATAGTTGTAAAAACGAGTAAAGACCATATAAAAGCAATTGAAAAATTATTAAAATCTATGGAAAAGGATCCTGTGATTGATGAAACAAAAGAAACAGCATATCTTGAACAGTTCAATCAACTCTATAATGAGATGATTATTAGTTTAAAGATAGATAGAGAAAATGTACCCGGTACTGTCGATAAGGATTATTTAGATAAAATGGTGGTTTATTTAGACTATGAACAAAAATTTGCTAATTTGATTTTGGCGAATACCAATCATGAAGAAATTATTAAATTAGCTCAAAAAATTATTACTGATGAAGAAAACAATCTCGGGAAACTTAATACATTGTTAGAAATCACGAAATAGTATGATTCAATAATTAATTTAAATTTTTTTAAAGAAAAAACCTTAGAGAAATGAACAAAATTGTCATTTTTCTAAGGTTTTCATACTTATATAGCTAATTAATTTTATAAGATAAAAATATTCTTAAATAGCCGAATCGATAAATTTATCCACAATTTTTATTACGATTGAATGATGATAATTCAATTATTATAATAAGGTAATATTATTATATCCTGTAAGTGGTTTTCATCTGAATTTTGATTGGATACACTTCGTTAATCTAGATTTTGTGATTTTTCCTGTGGAGCCTAATCGGGTACACTGGCAGAACTACAGGTAAATCAATACTAGCTTGAATTGATTTAGTTACTTTTAATTCAATGAAATTTCCTTTTAAAGTATTTATATCTGAAGTTTTCAAAACGACATAAAAATTTTTATTTTATAGAAGGTGTAATTTATTTCTTCTTTTATCTATATAATAGTTGTTCCTGAACTATCTGTGTTAATTGATCATCTGGATGTGGAACAATTAGCGATGAAACATCTGCGTCACTTAATGTTTATACTTGATAGTTTACCTAAAAGATATGAGTGACTGTCGTTACAGTATTATCAATATCTTCTTCTTCATATGGGGCATAAGTTTCTAATACTTTAATGTTGGATAAAGGTCCAGCTTCCTTATCATAGACCATTACACCTTGCAATGAATTGAATGATTCTCCTGAAACTAGTATCAATTCTACATTATCAATATCTGTTGGCTTAATATAATCATATAGTCTAGCTATGAACTAATAGCATACGAATACGAAAATAAAGGTATTATCAATAACTAATGATAATAAAATAAACACTCCAATCAACTTTTTGTTATTCATCTTTATATATTAAGAATGATTATACTATTCTATACTCTTATTTTTTTGTGTTGAAAAATTGAGTTTTTTACATTTTTGATAAAATAACAAAAAAAGATTTACCTTGAATTACCAAGGTAAATCTTTTTTAATTACTTTCAAAACTAATATATTGAGTTAATTGCTGATTTACGGACATTTGATTTTCGGTACATTTGATGCTGATAGCACCATCGCTTGTTAAGAGTGTTTGAGTTCCTAGCTGATTGAGTATTGAGATAACTTTTTGATCTGGAGCGTTATCTTCTGAACAAGTGATAACAGCATAATCAGGTTTAATTGTATTTAAAAAGAGTGGGAGGACATCATTATCTTTTCCATGATGCGGAATTTTTAAAAATTTATAGGTAGATGGATAAATAGTTAAAAACTCTGTTAAACGTTGTGATTCTGCATCTCCTGCAAATAAAAAACTGTTTTCTCCATAGATGAGGCTAGTTATAATGGAATAGTCGTTTGATTGTTCGTATTCTGTTTGTTGTGCTGGATACAGTGTTAGTTGAGCATCATTTATTGTTAAGTTCATGGTTTGTGTTAAAAGGAGTGGCGTTATATCGTGACGAGATAATGCATCGATATATTCTTGGTACTGGGTTGAATCTTTTGAATAATTGGCTTGAATGACTTGATCAACAGGAATTTCATCTAAAATGATATCGGCACCACCGATATGATCTTTATCTAGATGGGTTAAAATTAAATAATCGATATGATCAATTCCTTTTTCATGAAGGGAAGCAAGAATTTGTTCGCCATTTCGATCTAAACCAGTATCAATCATGATAGTTTTATCACCAATTTCTATAAAAATACAGTCTGATTTTCCGGTATCAAGAATTGTAACTTCAAGTGAGATGTTTGAAGGATCTAAAGAAGTTACTGAGAGATTGTTGATTGATTGTTTACGATTACAGGCAGATAAAGTTGTAAAACTGGTACAGGCGATAAATGAAAAACATAATTTTAATAATGATTGATGTTTTATCACATTCAAGCACTCCATTCTATCAGATTGAGTCTATGGCTGAGTTTAGATATAGTGTTTGTTAAATATAGAATATCATAAAGCTAATGTTCAAGTACTACTATTAATATATAAAAAAAGTAGAAATTTATAGGAATAGAACGATGTCAATTCTTTTTGTTAAAACAAGTCCTAGACAAGATATATATTAGGTAAAATTTAATAGTTTTTATCAATTAGTTTTATAGGTTAGAAGTCATTTTTTTAAATTTAATTTTTTTAATCTATAAGTTTAGTAATAATAAATATGTTTTTTAAAGAGAAGATAAATAAAAAACGATTTCATTCTATCGAACAAAATCGTTTTTTGAAATTATTTAGAATGAATTGGAAGCCATTCTAAGAATTTCTCAATGTATTCATCCCAGAAGCACCAATCATGTTCTCCTTTACTTTCTATATAAGTAAATTCGATGTTTTCTGAAGTTAAGAAATCTCTATACTCTCGATTATTAACTAATAAATAATCTTCAGTCCCGCAAGAAAGATATAGTTTTGGGATTTCTAAGTTTTCAGTTTTTAGCTTTTTAATAAGGGCATAATAGTCACAATCGCTACCAGACAGTTGAGTTAGATCTCCAAAGATACTTTCAAAGTAATCTCGTGTTCTAAAGAAAGTTTCGTGTTCTATTGGTGCATTTATAGCTTCGTCTAAAATAAGACCTGAAGAAAATCCACCAATATGACTAAATGTATCATGATATTTTAGACCATTTCGAATGGCACCATATCCACCCATTGAGAGTCCAGCGATGAAAGTATCTGCTCGGTTTTTAGAAAGTGGAAACATTGCTCTAGAATGATTAATGAGTTCTTCACCAATGAATCTGCCATAATAATCTTGACGTTTTTGATGATCAACATAAAAACTATTATCTCCTGAGGGCATAATAACAGCTAATTGATGATCAGTAGCCAGTTTTTTAATACGTGTATTTGTAATCCAATCCTCACAATTTCCTAACATCCCATGTAAAAGATAAAGGGTTTTAAATGGTGGAACAGTATCACTTTCAAGTGAACTTTCAATTGGAATAATGGCTTTATAAGTTACATTTCGATTTAAACATTTAGACATGAAGTTGACAGTTAAAACTGACATCAGAGGTCCCCCCTTAAAATTAATTGTTTTATTTTTACTATATCATGTTTAAATAACTAAATAAAGCGATTTCATAAATGAAATTATCTATTAATTCGTCATGATAACTGATTAAATAATCAATTATTGTAATATAATTGTAATAAATGGAAATATTAGGAGGGGTAGTTTGAAAAAGTATTTATTATTTATCGTAATGGTTTTATGTTTGGGAGCTTGTGGTGTGGAACAAGAGGTTAATATTCTAAATCAGGGGGGAGAAAGTCTTGCGATTCAGATGGGAGAGACTGATTTGGGGGTAGTTGTGCATAACTTAGATGAAAGTAAGTTAACCACAATGACCTTGACGAAATTTAGGGTAGAACCAGTTGAGGAGTCATTTTTATTTATTCCAAAATATATCGGAAGTCAGATTACAGTGTATCCTGTTAATTGGGAGGAAAATCACCTAGCTACTGGTGATGCCTTGCTTGAGATTAATGATGTTCAAAATTATGGGGCTCTTTATTTAAAGTGTCCAGTTCCTGAAGGAATTCCCGCGATGAAAGTAGTGATAACTTATGAAGGTCAAAGTTGTGAGTATGTGATTACATATGATGGAAGTGGAATTCGGGATCAAGTAGAGTTTTTAGGGAATGAAATAGTAGATTAGAAGTAGTGAAGCGAGAATTTTAGGTTCTCGTTTTTTATTAAAAAAAGTATAAAACTACCGTATAATGTCACCAAAAAAAACATATTTATTCTTAAATTTTATGATATGATAGTCTAAGACTACAAAATAACCCTAAATTAGACTTTTTAGGACAACGTAGAATGTTTTTTATTAGGAGGGGCTATAGATGAATCGACGAAATAAAGATGAATTTGAAGATAAAGTAAGTTCTTGGAGTGAGAGAATCGGGGCTTCAATTATTGGAGTATTAACAGTGTTAGGTGTAGGATTAATTACTTATACAGGTGTTAAGGCAGTAACTTTTGAAACTCCAAAAGTAGAACAAGAATATTTAACATTAGAAGATACTGAAGTGACACCAGATGTTGCACCCGAGGCAAATGAACAAGACCAATCGGTGACTAATACGACAACAGAAGAAAATGTAACACAGGAAGAAGTTACTCAACCTGAAACTCCGGTCGAAGAAACACAACCAGAAATACCTCAATCAGAACAACCAGTGGTTGAAGTACCCCAAACAGTTGAAGCAACTTGTAATATTGATGGGGTTAATGTTCGTGAGGAACCAAAAACAGGAACAACCATTATTGGCCAATTAATTTCAGGTGAAAAAATCACAGTATTAAACCGTAATTATAGCGATGAATGGGTTCAAGTTTCATACGATGGACAAACAGGATACGTTTATCATGAATATTTAGATTTTAACTAATGTAAAAAAGCTAGCACTACATCACGTGCTAGCTTTTTATTTGGATTGTTAAGTGATGATGGTTGTATCAATGTGCTTAGAAAACTATCAAGAAGGGCGTTTTCTAAGCATATTGATATTGATGGCGATATCTTAACGTAAAGAAAATAGAGATAAATAGTGTTATGATCTCAGCAAATGGAATGGTTAACCAGATGCCATTGACTTCTAAAAACAAAGGCAATATGGTAATCCCGATGATGACTAAAACTAATGTTCTCATTGTTGAAATTAAAACAGATATTTTACCATTTGAAAAAGCAGTAAACATAGCAGATGCAAAGGTATTAATTCCAACGGTTAAGAAGCTAATAGAAAATAAGTTAAATCCATCAAGAGTCATTTGATAGACGTCGCCTGTATCCCCAGTAAAAATTTGGATAATAGATGGGGCTAAGATAAAGGAAAGAATAAAGGTTGTAATCGATGCGACAAGGATAAATCCATAGCTATATCGAATGAGTTGTTTTAATTCATTAGAATTTTGTTCTCCGTAGCTGTAACTAATAAGAGGTGCAGCTCCTGATGAAAATCCAAGATAGATTGAAATGAGAAGAAATTGGGCGTATAACACGATAGTCATGGCTGCTACTCCATCTTCACCTAGGTAATTAATCATCATAAGATTAAATAGTAAGGTTGTAACTCCACTTGAAAGATTGGTAACCATCTCAGAGGAACCATTTGAAGCACTCTGAAGAAGTACTTTGGCATCAAATACAGGCTTTTCAAAGTGAAGGTAATTCTTTTTATTTAAAAAGTAGATAATTCCGATGATTGAAGGAATTAACATTCCAATAACGGTTGCTAAGGCAGCTCCGGCAATTCCCATTTTTAAAATTACAATAAAGACATAATCGAGAATCATGTTGCTAAATCCACCAATTAGTGTATTGATGAGTCCCAATTTCGGATTATTTGCAGTTACCATAAAGTAGTCAAATAGTGATTTTAAAATAGCGACTGGGGCAAAGAATGTTATGATTGAAATATATTCCTTACAATATGAAAATAGGGTATCAGTGGCACCTAATGATTTAATAATCGGATCTAAGAAGATAAGTTCTATTAGCATTAAAACAATTCCAATAATGGTTGAGCAGATAACAATGAGTGTGAAATTTTGTTTGGCTTCTAATGTTTTTCCTTCCCCTAATTTTTTTGCCACGATGGCACTCCCACCAGTTGCAAACATGATAGCAACTCCCCAAGTTAGCGTAGATAGTGGAAGTGTAATATTAATAGCTGATAAAGCGGCTTGCCCGACGAAGCGGGAAACAAAGATTCCATCAATGATGGTATAAAGTGATAAAAAGACCATCATAATCATGGTTGGAATCGTAAAGTTCATAAATGATTTAAAAGATAATGTTGATTGATTCAGATTAATCCCACCTTATTTTAAAAAATATTTTGTATCTTGCTATACTATGATAAAGTATACGGTAACCATACAGTCAAGAGGAGCACATAAATATGAGTGGAATTTCATCGAAGTATTTTACAACAGGAGAATTTGCAAAGTTGTGGGGAGTTAAAAAACAAACTCTATTTCATTATGACGACATTGGTATTTTTCAACCGGCTAAGAGGGATAGCAATGGATATCGTTACTATACTTATCAACAGTTTGAGGTTTTTGCTGTTATATCTGTTTTAAAAGAAATGGGAATGTCTTTAAATGAGATTAAAATTTATCTCGATAATCGAACTCCTGAGGGATTAATTGAATTATTTGAAGATCAGGTGATTAAAGTCAATCGAGAAATTGACTATTTGAAACGGATTCAACAAGTAATGAAAACTAAAATTGAGCTAACGAAAAAAGCAACTTTAATTGATCATACTAAAATTGAGATAAAAGAATATCAAGAAGATTATTTAATTTTAAGTAATAAATTAGATATCTCTGATGATTTAAAGTTTTTTAATGCATTAGTTGAATTTCTTAAGGATGATGAACTGGGACATGCGACTTTGTATTCTATTGGCACGATGATTAGCAAGGAGAATTTATTGAATCAGGAGTACACTAAGTATACATATTTTTATTCTCCTATAACTAATAAAACTCAGGCTCGAATGTTATTTTTAAAACCTAGAGGAAAGTATGTAGTAGGATATCATAAAGGAAGTTATGAGCAGATTCACAAAACATACGAATTATTATTGAATTTTATTGAAGAGAAACAATTGAAAATTATTGGTTATGCATATGAAGAGTTGCTGTTAGATGAAATCTCTGTAAAAGGTTATGAAAATTATATGACTCAGATTATGATTCATGTAGAAGGTTGATTAACTTCTAATAAGATTATTAGATTACAAAACTAAGAAAGAGACCGATATAAAAATTATTTATTCCCCAAAAGAAGATAAAAAATCAAAGGGAAGTCGTAACTGGCAAGATATAATAGATTATGAATTAATAAAACGAGCTTATCCAAAGAATTCTATTTATGATTCATACCTACTAGTATACGAAAGGATAATTGATTTAAATGATGCTCGTGTATATTAACGTATGGTTAATTTTTATGCTTACAAGTTTAATTATCGCGTTATTGTTTCCTCCTTATCGAGGACGTATAATAAATTTAAAGGGCCCGAGTCGTAAGATTTTAAGGAGACAAAACGATGAATTTGAATATTGGAAAAGTTATTTATGAGTTAAGAAAGAAAGCTAAGGTCACACAAGAACAATTAGCAAATGCTGTGGGAGTCTCAGTACCTGCTGTTTCAAAGTGGGAGAATAACACGAGTTATCCAGATATTACGCTATTACCGGCGATTGCTCGCTATTTTAATACAAGTATTGACGAACTGATGAGTTATGATATGACCTTATCGACGGAGGAAATCGACGTCTTTATAAAAAAATGTCAAAGTATGTTACAGACTCAACCTTTTGAGATGATCGTCAAAGAATGTGAATCGTATTTGCATCAGTACCCAAATAGTTTAGAACTAAAGCTGAATATTGGTTCTTTATATATGATGTCATTTAGTTTTTTAACAGAAGAGTCAGATTTTTTAGAAATGATGAATAAAGCAATTGCCCTGTTTGAAGAAGCAGCCACTAGTTCAGATATCAAAGTACAAGAACAGGCTCATTTTCTTTTAGCTAGTCTTTATGGCATGACGGAAGATGAGAAAAAAGCAGAAGAAGTATTATTAAAAATCCCAAAATCTGAATTGAACAGAGATGATTTATTAATTCCAATATATATCCGTCAAAAACGTTACGATGAAGCTAAAAAGATGATTCAAACTAATATAATGAGAGCACTTCAATCTATTACGTTATATTTATCTAATTATGAGAATTTAGCCATTAAGGAAGACAACTTGGAGTTGGCAGAAAAATTATTACTTATTCAGCCTGAACTTGTAAATTTATTTGATTTAGAAAGAGAATTAGGATTAGGTTATGCTCTAGAGGCTGCTAATTTTTATGCAAGATTGAAAAATAAAGAAAAAACGTTATCGTTTTTAGGAATGCTAGTCGATAAGTTATCATCAACAGAGAAAAAAGGAAAGTCTGAATTTTTTAATCTGTTGGATTTACATGAAAGTGCCGCTGCGTCTCAGTTACCTATATTACTTTTAAGGTCATTAGATATGGATAGATGTTATGATTTTATAAAAGAAGATAATACATTTAAAGTATTAGTTCATCGTTTAGAGCGATTAAAACCTCATGATTAACATGAGGTTTTTTTGATATGTCAAATAATCTAATAATGAGACATTCTTTTCGTTTGTCTTTATAGCGTGAAAAGAGTAGAATAAAGTGTTGTTAGAGTCATTTAACATAGTAAACATAGTTAGAAAAAGAGGGGTAATACATGAGATTAATGGCGAAACTATTTGGTATCTTGATGGTTGTCGGCATTTTGATTGGTTTTTATTCTGCTTATGTAGAACCTCATTTATTACGTGTGAAGCAATATGATATGAAATTTGAGCAAGTAGCGGGCAATCCTATTACGGTTGTGCAATTTTCAGATACTCATGTCGGTGATTTTTTTACAACAGAAGATCTTAAAAAGGTTGTAGATAAGATTAACGAACAACAGGCGGATCTTGTATTGTTCACAGGTGATTTAATGGATAATGCAGCGGAGTATGATGGGTCAATTGATGAGATTGCGACGATTTTATCTAAAATAAAAGCAACAAATGGTAAATATGCGGTTTTTGGAAATCGTGATTACGGAGGCGGTGCAGAACGCTTTTATGAAGATTTAATGGAGTCGGCAGGGTTTGAAGTGCTTGTAAATTCCAGTCGGACTTTAGAAGTTAAAGGAACAACTATCAGTTTATTCGGTGCTGATGATGCTTTAATTGGGTACTATAATTCAAATAAAACGATGCAAGGAATCAGTAATGATCACTTGAATTTGCTACTGATTCATGAACCAGATTTAATTTCTGATTTCCTCAGTTACCCCATTGATTTAGCAACAGCTGGTCATAGCCATGGAGGACAAGTTTATATTCCATTTTATGGGCCATTATTAACGACAGCTTTGGCAGAGGATTATGTGCGTGGGCTTTATGATTTTGGAAATAATCGAAAGACATTACTTTATGTAAATACCGGGATTGGAAATACAAAAGTACCGTTTCGATTATTTAATGTGCCACAAATTTCAGTATTTAAGTTAGAGAAAGCAGAATAGTCTGCTTTTTTTGTTACAATAAGGAGTAATAAGGAGGGATTTCATGAAATGGATTCGATTACGTTCATCTGATGAGAAGTATTTTAATCAGGCATGGGCGATTTATGAACAAAGTTTTCCGGTTTTTGAACAACGTTTACTAAGAGATCAGCAAGCAGCAATGAAAGATGAGGAATTTTATTTTATAGCTATTGTAGAAGAAGAGCGTGTTATTGCAATCGTAGGATATTGGATTTATCCACAGTTTATTTATATTGAACATTTAGCCGTACATCCAGAGGTTCGGGGTCAAAAAATTGGAACAAAAGTATTACATGAATTAAGGGAGCTTCAAAAGACTCTTATTCTTGAAATTGATCCACCTGTGGATAACATTTCAATTAAGCGTCTTCATTTTTATGAAAATGTGGGATTCAAGTTGAATGATTATCCTCATGTCCATCCCGCATATCGTTTAGAGTATAAGGGGCATGAATTAAAGGTTTTAAGTTATCCACAAGGCATTTCATTACATGTCTTTAAAATATTTAGACAATATTTAAATGATACAGTTATGAAATATTCTGAGCGTTAATGAAAAAGGCTATCTATATAGATAGCCTTTTTCATTAATAATTCTTTGACTATTTGGTAATTTATATATATAAGTTCAGATAAGTTTTTAATACTTGAGAAACTTTTTACTTATCAGTGAAAGAAAGCTACGAATTAGCAAGCTTATGATGCAGCGCAAGGAATCTAGTATCAAAAAGTTTTATAAAATTAGGTTAATTCTAAAATGTAGGTAATCCAGTGTTTGGCATATAGAATAATCCCCAGCTGCTTGTCAAAAACATTTTTGTTTATATACAGTAGACCATCTATTTTAGAGAGGTGATGTGAATGAAGATGGGAAAACAACTTTTGAGTATAGGAAACTTCATATTTTTATTATTAATCATGATGAGTAGCTCTAAGGATGAGCTTTATATTTTGACGCTAGTGCAACAAGATTTAGGCGCTTTAGATGGGATAGAAGTTGGATCAGATGATGAAACGATTGTAGATCTTAATATTTTCCATACGAATGATATTCATGGAGGTGTGGATGAAAATATCGGATTTGCAAAATTTAAACATTTTATCAATCTAGCTAATGAGTATACAAGAGCAGAAGGATACCTTGTTCTTGATGCCGGTGATATATTTCATGGAACGCCATTTGCTACAGTAGAATTAGGGGAAAGTGTTGCACAGGTATTAAAGGTTGTTGGATATGATGCGATGTCACCTGGGAACCATGATTTCAACTATGGACAAGATAGACTAGTTGAGCTTGGAAAAGTAGCTGACGTTGAATTATTAGCGGCTAATGTAAAAACGATAGAGGGGAAGTTACGCTACGGGGATTGTTTTGTCAAAGAGATTGGAGGAATGAGTGTTGGATTGTTTGGGCTGACGACACCTGAAACGGTGACTAAAACGAATCCTGAAAATGTAGTGGGCTTAACATTTGGGACAGAGGAAGAGATTGTAGCAGAAGCTAAATTAATGGTTCAAGTGTTACAAGAGAGGGGAGTTGATGTGATTATTGGCCTAATGCATATGGGAATTGATACAGATAGTAGGATTAAATCGACAACAATCGCCAGTCAGGTTGATGATATTGATTTGATTATCGATGGTCATAGTCATTCTGAGTTAAATCAATATGAAATCGTAAATGGGACCATATTAACGTCAACGGGTGAACATTTTAAAAATGTTGGCGTGGTTACTATCCAGTATGATTTGATGGCAGATGAAATAATTAAGTTAGTACCACATCAAATCTCGATGAAACAACTTGAAAAATGTGAAGAGGATACTGAAGTCAAGTCAGTCATTGATAGGATAAAAAATAACCAAAAATCAATTTTGGAAGAAGTTATTGGCACAACGGCTATTAAATTAGAGGGAGGTCGTTCTTCTGTTTTAAATGGCCATACGAATTTAGGTCATTTATTAACTGCTGCTATGTTAAATGAAACACAAGCTGATATTTCACTCATCAATGGTGGAACAATTCGTGATTCAATAGATGTTGGAATGATTACGAAAGGTGATGTATTGAAGGTTTTACCCTTTAGTAATCATATCGTAACGGTTGAAATGACTGGGAAACAACTTATTGAAATTCTAAATAAAGGATTAGTAATAGGTAGTGGAAGATTTCTTCATTTTGCAGGTCTCTTAGTTGAAGCTAAATTAGTTCAAGAAGCGGGATGTCCTGATCGCTATGAAGTTTTATCCGTTCAGTTTAATCAGCAACCTTTAGAGTTAACCCAAACATATGTGGTTGCCATGAATGATTTCATGGTAGCAGGCGGAGACGATTATCAGATGAGTCAAAGTTCAAACCTATTAAATTCATTTGGTACGTTAGATGAAGCACTCATTTCATATGTTAAAGAGTATGGAGAGATAGCTATTTTAAATGCGAATCAAATCAATAATCTAATTATTTTAACGGAAGAAGATATGTTATCTGATGAAAATAAGGTAAATCATTAATATTTAGTCTCATTAGGAAAAGAAGTTGGATGATGAGTCAATTGAAGATGTCAAAAAAAGACGATTAGTTATAAAACTAATCGTCTTTTTTGAGTGAATTAAATTTATGAAGGATAAAGAAAAAATAGTATTTTTACAATTTTTTACTAATGGTTTACACTGAACAGTCTAATTCACAGAAAATTAATATTATTAATTTTTATTAACGATTCATTCATCTTCTCTTAAATTTCTACTGCTATAGTTTAAGTATCGTGTGAAAAGAGTGACTAGGGAGGAAGATTAATGCTTTTAGAATCAATTATTTCTACAAAGATTAAAACGGGAGGGCAAGAAAGGATTAGTGTAACTAAAAACAAACGGAATCTTATTAAAAAGATGGAGCCATTTTTTTACTTAGCACCAGCCTTTATCATCTTTTTGATTTTCGTGTTTTATCCATTTCTTAAAACTATTATGTTAAGTTTATCCACGACTAACTTAAGAGGAGAAATTAAATCATTTGTCGGATTAGAAAATTATATTGAGTTATTCACATCACCAGAGTTTTATAACTCAATTTTGGTAACATTCAAGTTTGTCTTAATGGTCGCAACACCAGCCGTTATTCTTGGATTTATTCTTGCTTTACTCACAAACAATCAATTAAAAGGAAATCGAGTTTATGAACTTTTATTTTCATTGCCGATGGCGGTTGCATCAGCTCCAGCCGCAGCTATATGGACGATGATTTTCCATCCTACCAACGGCATTTTAAATTTTGTGTTAGGACAAGAAATCGGTTGGTTAATTGATCCGAAGTATGCTCTTTTCTCAGTTGCCGTCGTCACGGTTTGGTTAAATCTTGGACTCAACTTTATTTTCTTAACGACAGGCCTCCGTAATGTTCCAGCAGAACTATTAGAAAGTGCTTCAATTGATGGGGCAAATTTTTTTCAAAAATTAAAAAATATCATTATTCCAATGGTATCGCCTCAAATGTTCTTAGTAATTTTCATGAATTTAATCAATGCTTTTCAGGCTTTTGGCCAAATCAAATTATTAACACAAGGTGGCCCAGGAGATTCAACGAATGTTTTAGTTCATTCCATTTATCGAGAAGCATTCTTTAACGGACGATTTGAAACAGCTTGTACGCAAGCCATTGTCTTATTCTTCATCATGATGATTGTCACTTTAATACAATTCAAATTTGAGAAAAAAGGAGTGCATTATCAATAATGAAAACATCTAAAAAAAATCGAGTTATTTTAACGATTGTTAATCTTGTGGTTGGAGTAATTATTATTGGACCACTTCTATATGCGGTGTCATTAAGCTTCATGACACCGGGAGAGATTTCACAGTATCCACCTAAGCTAGTACCAAGTAAGGTTACACTTGAAAATTATCACACGGCAATCAATAGTGTTCCTTTATTTAGATTTATTGTAAACAGTTTTGTTGTTTCAATCTTAGTTACAATCGGCCAAGTTTTTACCGCGAGTTTAGCATCATTCGCTTTTGCTTTCTACGATTTCAAAGGAAAGAAATTATTATTCTTAATGGTTTTATCAACAATGATGATTCCAGGGGAAACAACGATTATTTCGAATTTTTTAACGGTAAGTTCATGGGGATGGACAGATAGTTTACAGGTGTTAATTGTTCCATTTTTAACATCAGCGATGGGAATTTTTTTAATTCGCCAGTTCTACTTAACGTTACCTAAAGATTTAATTGAGGCAGCAAGAATTGATGGGTGTAGTAACTTCATGTTCTTAATCAAAATCTTAATTCCAATTTCAAAACCAGCGATTGCTTCTTTATCGATTTATACATTCATTAGTACATGGAATCAATATTTATGGCCATTGTTAACGATTAATAATGGAAATAATCGAACCGTACAAATCGGAATCAGTATGCTTCAGTTTGCTGAAGGGAGCAATTATGGTGTGGTATTAGCAGGGGCAGTTTTAATTTTAATCCCATCTATTTTAGTGTTTATTTTAGGACAAAAATCACTTGTTCAAGGAATGACAGCGGGATCAGTAAAAGGATAAAAAGGGAGGAAATAGATAATGAAACGTAAATTATTACCAGTAGCAGGGGCTAGTATTTTAGCAACATCATTATTAGTAGGGTGTAGTGGAAGAAATGAAGTATTAAATTCAACTGATGCGACGAAATCGACCAGTAAAGTAACTGAGGTGACGTTTTGGCACTCTATGGGGGGGAAAGGTGGAGAAGCGATTGAGACTTTAGTATCTGAATTCAATAGTTCTCAAAGTAACATTAAAGTAGTGGCCGAGTATCAAGGCTCATATGATGATTCGATTAATAAATTAAAAAGTGCTGCTCTAGGAAACTCAGGACCAGATATTATGCAGTTATATGAAGTTGGGACAAAATGGATGATCGATAGCGGGTATGCAACGCCAATGCAAGAATTGATTGATCGTGATGGATATGATATTTCTTCCCTCGAAGAAAATATTTTAGATTACTATAAAATTGATGGAACGTTATATTCAATGCCATTTAATACGTCGACACCAATTCTTTATTATAATAAAACGGCATTTGAAGAAGTAGGATTAGATCCTGAAGTAGCACCAACAAACTTCGATGAAATTCTTGAATTTTCTAAAATGTTAAAGACAGAGACTCGCTATGGGTATTCAATGAGAGTATATGGATGGTTTTTTGAACAATTCTTAATTAAACAAGGTCTTGATTATGCGAATGAAGGAAACGGACGTGATGGGATTGCGACGTCGGTTGTTTTTGATGAAAATGGTGGGGCATTCAATATTATTCAGGGATGGAAAAATTTAATTGATTCAGGATATGTTTTAAATTTAGGGCGTAGTGATGATGCTGTTTTAGATGCGTTTGGCTCTGGGAAGGTTGCGATGATTATTGGATCAACTGCTTCTTTAACAGATATTAAATCAAAAGTAGGTGAATCATTTGATTTAGGGACTGCTTATTTACCATCAGTTTCTTCAACTGATGAAGGTGGTGTTTCAATTGGTGGGGCCTCATTATGGATCATGGATAAAGGAAGCGATGTGAAACAAGAGGCTGCCTTTGAATTCATTAAATTCATGGTGTCGGCAGAAAGCCAAGCAAAATGGGCAGCTGCAACAGGATATTTCTCTGTTACTAAAGACGCTTATGGCATTGAATCAATGCAAGAACATTTAGAAAAAAATCCTGAATTTTTAACAGCGATTAATCAACTAAGAGAATCTAATAATCAATCAGGAGCCCTTTTAGGCGTATTCCCAGAAGCTCGTGCTTCAATTGAAGAAAATATTGAAAAAGTTTTAAATAATGAAATTGATTCACAGACAGCAGTTTCTAACATTGCAAAAACAATTAATACGGCGTTAGAAAAATATAATAAAGCAAACAATTAAAAATGAGGGAATGTAAATGAATAAATCAATTTTCTTTGATGTGGATAATACACTCGTCTGTCGAGAAAAAAATATGATTTCAAAAAGTACCATACAGGCAATTAAATCTTTAAAAAAGAAAAATATTAATATAGCCATAGCAACAGGAAGATCTTTGGCTATGGTTAAACAAGAATCTTTTTATGACATGTTTAAAACGATTATTTCTGCTAATGGTTCCTTAATTACTGTGAATGATGAAGTGATTTATAAAGAATACATGAATCAAAGGTTAGTCAGAGATCTTTTAACGGTTTTTGAAAAAAATCAAACGCCCTATTGTATTCATTTTCTTCATGAGAGTAAAGGAAAACTAAATCAGGCCTGGGTAGCAGAGTTTTCAATTAAATACAATATGCCGTTAGGATACTTAGAAGAAGATATTTTAAATCAAATTGAAAAGTATGAAGTCTTTCAAATTAATGCATATATTAAGGATAGTGAAATTGAAATGATGCGTCAATCTTATCCACAGTTTAGTTTTGTAAAGCTTATTGATATTGAGGACGGATACGATATTTTCAATAAACATTGTAGTAAAGGGAGCGCAATTCGTTATCTTAAGTCACATCAAAGTGGTAAGGAGATGGAGTACTATGCTTTTGGGGATGGATTTAATGATTTAGAGATGTTTGCTGAGGTGGATTATTCAATTGCGATGGGGAATGGTTGTGATTTATTAAAGGAAAGAGCAACTTACGTAACGGATAGCATCCATGAGAATGGTATTTACAACGCTTTAAAAAATTTGAAATTAATTTAGAAAAACGACTTCATTTCAGGAGACAATGTGTTATTTTATAAGGATAGTTTTTAAATTGGGATCGTCGTAAAGTTTAAAAATGTGAGGTGTGTTTATGATTAATTTTGCTCACCGAGGAGCGAGTGGAGATTTTCCTGAAAATACGTTACTTGCTTTCTTAGAAGGAATTAAAGCAGGAGCGACAGGAATTGAGCTTGATGTTCATAAAAGTAAGGATAATCAA
Organism: uncultured Turicibacter sp.; assembly: GCF_938044715.1. NCBI lineage: Bacteria > Bacillati > Bacillota > Erysipelotrichia > Erysipelotrichales > Turicibacteraceae > Turicibacter > uncultured Turicibacter sp. The sequence continues at coordinate 21,066 of NZ_CALIOS010000055.1, read as the reverse complement.
TTAGTCGTTATTCATGATGAGGATGTTGAGAGAACACTTAGAGGAAAAGGTCTTGTTCAAGATTTTACGTTAGAAGAATTACAAGCCCTAAAGACGAGAAAATTATTATTTCAAACAGTGGATAACTGTAATGTCCCAACGCTTGAGAAAGTCTTTAAGTTAATCAAGCAACATAGCGTGATTTTAAATATTGAATTAAAAACAGATGAAATTCACTATGTGGGAATTGAAGAGGATGTCATCTCATTAATTCATCAATATGGATTAGTCGATCAAATTTTGATTTCAAGTTTTAATCCTGAATCGATTCGTATTTGTAAAGAACTCGATGAACGGATTAAAACAGGCCTGTTGTATGATGAACCCATTGAAAATGTCATTGAGTTTGCGAAAGTTTTAAAAGCTGATGCTATTCATCCTAATTTGAGATGGGTATCTGAAGATTTAATTAAAGAAGCTCATGCTAATGGTATTCTCGTGAATGTGTATACCGTGAATTCACCTTCCTATATGAGAAAGCTAATTCAAGCAGGCGTAGATGGAATCTTCACTGATTATCCGGCATTATTAGATGAAATTTTAAAATAGAAGAATTAATTTCATAAAAAGTAAGAGAGCAGAATAATCTGCTCTCTTACTTTTCTTTATTTTGTATTTTTTGAAGTAGTGTGGCTAATCGTTTAGCACGCGTTTCTTCTTTTTTTGCTGAGTTGATTGAATCAATGTTTTTTTTCTGAACTGAGTAAGATAAAGAATTCCAAAATTCTAGATGTTGTGGATGTTGTTCAAAGAACGATTTGACCTCATCAGGTAGTTCGACAATACGAGGCAGTTCATCTTTTTTTAGTGTCACCGTAACAGTGTCACCGATTGTTTTACCGATTTGTTCACGAATTTCTTTCTTAATCCCAATGATGTGACAATCAGTTCCCATTTTTACAAGTGATCCACGATATTGGACTCCATCAAATGATGCAATAACTTTTACTCGTTTAGCGCCATAAACTTCTTCAACATTAAATGGAATCTCGATATAAGCTCCACCCTTTGTTTTTGCTTCTATTATTTTTGCATTAAATGCTTGCATCTCTTTATAACCTCACTTTAATAGTACGTTTTTAATGATATCAAATTCTTCAGAGATGGTCATTATTTTTTATATAAGGATTTAATCCAGCTATTTAATTTTTTAAGATGATGAATTTCTTCGTTAACAACCTTTGCTTGTTGATTTTGTTCATTAACTAAAATTTGATTGAGTTGTTCAATCACGGGATAGAGGTTCTCCCAATTACTTTTATGACGTAATGTTTCAATAATATCTGATAAATCAAGATGGGTAAGTAAAAGATTTTTCCCCCAAGCAAGATGACGCTCGTCTTCATATAACGATTGGTTCACATAAAAATCAAATGTGTCTTTATCGTAATAATAATTAAATAAATTTAAATCAATTTTACATAGTTCGATAATAGCTTCAGGAACTTTTTGATTTTTCAATAACCGAATTGCTTCACGAAGTTGAAAAATATTCTCTTGATGAGCCTCATGAGGAAAAATACTGGATCCGTTCCATGAAAGGCGCACAAAACATTCCTGAATCTCTAGATAAATATAGTGAAGTTGCTTATTCAAATAATTGATTTCTTGATTGCTAAACTCGTTCTGATTCAAATAGTCATACAATTTCTTAGCACTCCATCTCGCTTTATGCATCTCAAGATATAGCGATTTATACTGATGGTATGTCTCATAATCAAGACTATTTTCAAGAGCCTCAAACAAAGCCTCGAAGTTAAAAGGCTTAATCTTCATTTGGTCGAAGAGGATAATGAGCGTTCCATAAAGCTTGTGACAGTATAAATAAGCTGCGGGACTAAAATGATTTTGAATCAAATCGTAATTAGTTCGATACGTTGTTTTGACGTACTCACTATCTGGACGATAACTAATCACGGTCGGAACCCCACTTTGAGAATAAGGAAAATCATCACTTAAAATAGTCGTTGGGGCATCAACGAGTGCTCCTTTTTTATAGGGACATCCCCGGACAAGCTTTTCAATAGATTGAATGATCCGTTGGTATTCATAAGTTGTTTTCATCATATGGGAATCACAATCATCTTGTGCGACAAATCCTTCTAAATTAATTGCAATAAAAGCTTTTTCAGCCCATTCCGGATGATTAAACCTTATTTGCTGATAACTACCGACTGACCAATTAAACGAAGAATTCGTCATCCCCCAAATTCTGGCGCTATGAGCAATAAAGATAATTGTCTTTTTAGGCTTATAATCACTCAAATTTAAAGTTCTCGCTAAACTGAGCAATAATCCGCAACCGCTCGCTCCATCATGGAAACTATGAAAAATTCCATCATAGTGAGCCATTACCAAAATTAACTCATCCGATTGCTCACCAGGAATTTCCCCAATCACATTATACGACTGCTGATCAGGAGTAACCGTATTATAACAATTTAAAATCACAGATAAACTTTCCCTTTTCCCAAGCCGTTTTTTCAACGCTTTAGCATCTTTTAAGCTCATTGAAAAAGTAGGGATGTTAGCAGGAGCAATAAAATTATCATAGTTAAGAGATTCTGTAATAATTTTATCGTCATTTTCAAATGGAGCAACAATGATTCCATAAGCTCCATTTTTTTTAGCTTGATAGGCTGAGACTCCGACCTGACATCCGATATATTCATCTAAATCAATTAATACCAACTTATCTTTAACATCGAGATCTTGATAATCAGATCGAGTTCCACGTCCAACATAAACAAGTTCAAATTCTTTGTTGGCAATGATACAGTTATTTGCATAAGAACTTAATGTAATTTTTTTAGGTTGTAATTTATCGACATAATATAAAGCGGCATTTTTAAAATCCCAGGAATCAATGTTAACTTGTTCTTTTCTGACGTTTTGAAGGCCAATATTTATAAATTCTTGAAATATGAAGTTGCTGGCCTCAGTTTCTGCCTGAGATCCGGCTGTTCTAAAACCAAGTTCTTCATTAGAACCAAAGTTGGCGAGGGTAGTCGCAACATAGGTAGCATATTCAACGTTGATTTTATCGTAAAAGATATCTAAGTCCTCTTGATAACTCATCGCTTCATCTCCTTATATTTAGCATTATTAATAATATATTAGGCGATGGCGTAATTGGTTACACTGTAGGCTTAAATTAGAAATTAAAGTTTATTATCATTGTTTTTTAGTTGTTAAAAGTTTGAAAAAATAAAAAAATGTGTACTTTTAGTGGTATTTTCTTGCTTATTTTGTATCAAAATGATGTAAAATTGATGTTTTTTTGGAATATATTTCCGCTAGTATGTGGTAATCTTTTCTGGGTATAATTAATTATGTTTAACCATTTAAACTACCTCGCCTCATAGGGAGAAGGGCTAAATTTACAAGGAGGTAAGCATATGAGTAAGAAAAACGGCAAGAAAAAAGTAACAATACTCGATAGAGTAGAGAGAATTGGGAACGCGTTACCGCATCCAGCAACAATTTTCTTAATTTTATGTGGAGTAATCGTTGTATTATCAGCAATCTTAGCAGCATCAGGAGTTTCGGTAACGTACGAGGGGATTAATCGTACAACGAATGTTGTTGAGGAAATGACAGTAACAGTAAATAGTCTTCTTTCAAAAGAAGGTGTTCAATATTTATTTAAATCAGCAGTAAGTAACTTTACTGGATTCGCCCCACTTGGTACAGTTTTAGTAGCATTACTTGGGGTTGGTCTTGCTGAAGGAACTGGATTCATTTCAGCTTTATTAAAGAAATTAGTTATGAGTACACCAAAACGTTTAATTACGGTAGTTGTTGTACTTGCAGGGGTTTTATCAAGTATCGCATCTGATGCTGGATACGTAGTATTAATTCCTCTTGGAGCTATTATTTTCTTAAGTGTTGGACGTCATCCAATGGCAGGTCTTGCAGCGGCATTCGCTGGGGTATCTGGAGGATTCAGTGCTAACGTTATGGTTGGTCCTACTGATTCATTACTTGGAGGATTAACAACTGAAGGAGCTAAGTTATTTGATCCAAACTATGTAGTTGGGATGGAAGCGAACTGGTGGTTCTTAATTGCTTCAACAGTATTAATCACAGTTATCGGAACATTCGTGACTGAGAAAATCGTTGAACCACGTTTAGGAGCTTATAAAGGTGATGCAACAGTCGAAGAAAATTCAATGACTGTAACAAAAGAAGAAAAACGCGGATTAAAATTCGCTGGTATCGCAGCATTAGTTATCCTAGTAGGAATTATTGCTTTAGTGGGTCCAGCAAATGGATTATTACGCGGAACTGATCCAGGTGTACAAGGAATCTTAAAATCACCATTTATGGATTCATTAGTATTCATCATTGCATTATACTTCGGATTAGTTGGTATCGCTTATGGTGTTGGTGCTAAAACAGTTAAGAATGATAAAGACGTTATGAACTTAATGGGTAAAAGTATGGCTTCAATGGGATCATACATTGTGTTAGTATTCTTCGCTGCTCAATTCGTTGCTTACTTCAGTTATACTAACTTAGGAACAATCATCGCGGTTAAAGGTGCTGATATGTTACAAGCAATCGGATTACAAGGTATTCCATTAGTTATCTTATTTATCTTAGTAGTAGCATTTATCAACATCTTCATGGGATCAGCTTCTGCTAAATGGGCTATCTTAGCTCCAGTATTCGTTCCAATGTTAATGAAAGTTGGATTCACACCAGAATTTACGCAAATGGCTTATCGTATCGGAGATTCTACAACTAACTTAATCTCTCCATTAATGAGCTACTTCGCATTAATCGTAACATTCGCTCATAAATATGATAAAGATTCAGGAATTGGTACTTTAATTTCAACAATGGTTCCTTATTCAATCTCTTTATTAATTGGATGGACACTGTTATTAATTATCTGGTTCGTATTCAACTTACCATTAGGACCTGGAATCTCAATCTTTATGTAATAAAAATTAAAAGGCTTGAACATTTTGTTCAAGCCTTTTTTACATATATGGATGATCTGTTTTTTTCATTTCAATGACAATAAAATGTGAGTCATGTGTCGCCTCAATATGAACATGATCTTCTATAATTTCAAGAGAATCTTTCTCTTTTAATGCAATCCCGTTCACTTCTGAGAAGCCTTCGATTTGAAGAAGGTAAGCTTGACGATTCACCCCAACATTTATATCAGCCGTATTATGTTCGTCTAAAAGAATCGTATAGATATTAACGTCTTGATTTAGGGTAATAGGGGCATCATCTGTTAAATCAGATGCCATATGTAACCATTCATTATGACGTGCATCCCAATCAAAGTGATAGACTCCATATGTTGGTTGATGTCCTTTTTTATCTGGAGTAATCCACATTTCAAGAAGTCGAAGCGGTTCATCTTGATCGTTGTACTCACGATGTGTTGTACCGGTACCAGCGCTTAAGTATTGCATTTGTCCACGAGTTAAGTGAGTGGTATTGCCCATACTATCAGTATGAGTTAACGTTCCAGAGATGACGTATGTTAAAATCTCCATATCTTTATGGGGACAAGCTTCAAATCCACTATGTGGTGCAATCATATTATCATTTAAAACACGTAAGACACCGAAATTAAGATTCGCTTGATCGAAGTAATCAGCATAGGAAAAGTGGTATGTTGACTCAAGCCAATCGTAAACTGCACCACCCATGAACTGATGATCGAGTTTTCTGAGCATAGTATTTCACCCCATCTTAAAAATTAGGCATACGCCTACTCATAGTATTGATGAGTTAGCTGAAAGTATACTTCATATTACGATTAAATTCGACAGGAAATTTATTTCCCAGGTAACAAAAAGAAGTATAATTATCAAAGGAGAAAGGAGTAATCATATGGAACATAAGGTTTTAATTGTAGAAGATGATTTGAGCATTGCGCGTTTAATTAAATTAAATTTGAATTTAGCGGGCTATTTAACGGAATCAGTTGAGGATGGTTTATTAGCTTTTGAGTGAATTCAAAAAGAAAAGTTTGATCTTATTTTACTTGATGTGATGATTCCAGGAATGGATGGATTTAAGTTAATGGAAAAAATACGTCCCTTAAATATTCCGGTTATTTTTTTAACAGCAAAGACGTCGACGATGGATAAGGTAGACGGTCTACGTTTAGGGGCAGATGATTATATGGTCAAGCCTTTTGAAGCGATAGAGTTATTAGCTCGTATTGAAGCAGTTTTAAGAAGATATGGTAAAGTTCATAAATTGTTAACATATAAAAATATTACGGTGAATGATGAAAAGCGTGAAGTTGAGCTAAATGGTAACGTCGTGTATCTCACAGTGAAAGAATATGATTTGTTTTTAACACTGTTAAAAAATAAGAATATTGCCTTATCCCGTGAACAGTTAATTGAAAAAGTATGGGGAATTGATTATTATGGTGAAACTCGGACAGTTGATATGCATATTAATGCGCTACGTAAAAAGTTAGGGTTACAAGAGGAGATTAAAACAGTCTATAAAATTGGATATCGTTTGGAGGATTAATCGTGAAGATTTGGATTAAGATTACATTGTATTCGATGATTGTCTTTACGATTATTTTTAATATATCTGGGGTGCTCATTATTGAAGAGAATCATTCTAATATGCTAAATCAAGAAGTTGAAAGTACGCTTAGTCAGACGGATTCTATTTATAAAGGCATTGTCGCGATGGGGCCTGTTTTTAAGATTTATAATGATGAAAGTTATACCAAAGAGTTATTAAAGTCATATGCTCAAAATGTTGTTTATGGGAGTGGCAAAGAAATAAATTACATAGAAATTATTAATGATAGTAATGAGATGATTTATACGAATATTGATTTTAAATTGCCTGATAGACGTATTGAATATGATCAAATTAAGACAGATGAAATTAATTATATATTAAGGGAAATTGAGGGGAAAACTTATTTGTTTTCATCCATTTCAGTTCCAGTAGAACAGACGATTTATCGAATTTCTTATGTAAGAGATTTAACTCATTTATATATAAATAGAATTCAGGAATATCAGTTTTTTATCTTACTTGATGCCCTAGCGTTAGTAATCTATTTTATTTCAATGTTTGCAGTGAGCAAATCTATTACAAAACCGATTGAACGAATGGTTCATTCGACGAAAGTTATTGCAAGTGGCCATTATAACGAACGACTTCAGATTCGTACTCATGACGAAATGGGACGTTTAGCTCACGATTTTAATGAGATGGCTCAAGCAATTGAAATTAAAATTAACGAGCTTGCTAAAAGTAACGAAGATAAACAAAATTTTATTAATGACTTTACCCATGAACTGAGAACACCATTAACTTCAATTCTTGGGTATACTGATTTTTTAAGAAAATCGCCATACAATGAAGAGTTATTTTTAGAAGCATTAGATACTATTTATAATGAAGGAAAACGATTGGAAACAATCTCAGTTAAATTGATGAATTTAGTATTACTTGAGAAGGAAAATCTTCCACTTCAAAGAGGAAATTTAAAAGATGTCATTGAATCCATTTTACCTATTCTTGAAATGAAGACCTCAGCGTATCATTTGAATTTGATTGTTAATTGTGAAGATGGTGAGTTTTTAATGGATGTAGATTTAATGAAATCTCTGATTATTAATTTAGTTGAAAATGCGATAAAAGCATCTCAAGAAGACCATAACATTTCGATTCGTTGTGAGTCGCTACAGAATGAAATTTTATTAATCGTTGAAGATGAGGGATGCGGGATTTCACCGCAACATCTTGATAAAATAACGCAACCCTTTTATATGGTAGATGAAGTCAGAACGACGAGAAATAATGGATTAGGTCTTGGGTTAGCAATTTGTAAAAAAATTATTCAGTTACATCAGGGAGAATTAATAATTGAAAGTCAGATTGATCAAGGCACAAAAATAATGGTCAAGTTTCTAAAGATAGGAGGGGAAGCATTATGAGAAAAATAATCTTTATTTTAGGATGTTTATTTCTTAGTGGATGTTCTCGGCTCTTTAATACGATTCAACTTGATACTTTGATGAGTCAAAAGATTGAAACAAATGCGTTAGATATTAGTTCTAATTACAATGGAATTGTTTCAGTTGATACGATTAAAGATATTAGTATTAAAGCTGTGAATAGCTACCTTCAAAAAAGTTTACAACTTGATAATGTTGCTATCGCTGTTCAGTTTTATGAATCTGAAACAATGGAAAATCTCATTTTAGAATGGAAACATAAGCCGTACCTCTTTTCTTTTTCAGAAGAAGTGATTGATAGTTTAAATGATGAATTGAGTGAAGGAATTTTTATTGTTGAAATGAAAGGTGAAACTTATGATTATCAAGTCATTTTAACGGCTAGTAGTGGTCAACTATTAGAGATTGATGATTGTTCAAAAGGAACTCGATTCTCTGATGGTGATAAAGTTGAGGTAGAGGAAGTGATAGCTATGTGTCAAAATTATATTGAGATGGTTATGGGAATTAATCCTGATACCCTTAGCTTTGAGATTGGAAGCTCTGATTTTTCTAATAATTATGAGTTAACGTATTATGATAAGCAAACAAAAGAACAATCTTTTTTATTAGAAGTAAATCCTTATACATTACGTATCGTGAGATGTTCACTTGGGTTTTGGTCGACGTTAAATTAAAAAAAGACGCATCTTAGGATGCATCTTTTTAAAACTTTACAACTTCTATATAACTTTTTTAAATCTTTCATAGATGCAATCGACATAATTGTCTCAATATGTTAGAGATTGACGAAAAGAGGGATGAAAATGCGATATAGAAATAGCAAACAAAAACCCCGATTTAAATATATAAAAATGAGTTTATTTATTTTACTCTTAACAGCTATAGGTGTATTGACGAATATAAAATTAAAAAAGGAAGACTTGATAGAGCCTGCTACATCAGAGATACAAGTTTTCGCACGAAGTATAGAAGAAGAGAAACAAAAATTGATTGTCATTGATGCGGGTCATGGAGATGAAGATCCAGGGAGTAGCATTTCAAATGTTGATGAAAAAGATCTTAACTTACAGATTGCGTTAAAACTAAAGAGTGCTTTAGAAGAAGAAGGATATGAAGTGATGATGACGCGAAGTGATGATACGTATTTAACGCTAACTGAAAGAGCAGAGTTTGCTAATGAAGTAGAGGCAGATTTATTTATTAGTATCCATCAAAATTCATATATCGATGATTCAACGGTTAGTGGAATTGAAGTTTATTATAATGAAAGTACTAAAACAGAGTCAGATGAGGTATTAGCTCAATTCATTCAAACTGAATTAGTTGAAACTACAGGTGCAAGAGATAGAGGAATTCGTGCTTATGATGAATTAGTGGTGACCAGAAAAACAGAAATGCCGGCTTGCTTAGTTGAGTTAGGGTATATGACCAATAAATCAGAGTTATCACTTCTTCAAAGTGATGCTTACCAATATAAACTTGTAACAGGAATGGTAAATGGAATTAATCAATTTTTTGAATCATGATTGGAGTAGATAAAATGTTTAATTTTGTAATGAAGTCGTTTATTTCCTCACATCCCTTGTGAGGAAGACACTATCTATTGAGAAAAAACTCTCGACCTAAATTCTTCTTATCCTGATGATAAGAGAATAAATTTATTCCCCTAAGCTGAAATAAACATATAAAAAATGAACCCATCCCATAGGGTTCATTTTTTATATGTTTAAGAAATTTATCTCGGCAGACATTTTTCGATTTAGGATGATAGTGTTTCTGTCAATTAAAGTCGAAAATGTATTGTTTGGATTGTGTTTGATGTCTAATGAAGTAGAAAAAGAGGAAGAGTAGAAAATTTATTGCTTACATCCAATTTTGAAAAACTGATAAAATAGAAGTGACATCATTACGAGATACAGTCAGAAAGGAAGACGTGATTAAAAATGTTTAGAATGAATGACTATATTATGTATGGGCTAACGGGAGTTTGTAAAGTGATTGGAATTGAAGAAGAAAAATTCTTAGATTATCCTCAGCAATCATTTTATGTATTATAGCCTGTTTTTTCACCTCAAATGACGATTAAGATTCCAGTTTTAAATACGATTAAAAATATTAGACCTATTCACTCTACGGATGAAGTTAAAGAGTTAATTCAGAAAATACCTGATTTAGAGTTATTATGGATTTTTGATGAACGTGAACGAAACAATCTATTTCGTCAGATGTTACGAAATGCAAATTGTGATGAGTGGATTATTGTTATTAAAACCATTTATTCCTATAAATATTTAGATAACTATAAAGGAAAAAGATTAAATAAAAATGATGATGAAATTTTTAAAATAGCTGAAAAATTACTAAATGAAGAGTTTGGATTTGTTTTAAATATAAATCCAGATGATGTTCCCACTTATATTGGAGAATGTATTATTTAGAGTTTTCTATGAGAACAATTTATTAAATCATGTGACGTATAATAACTTTTTTTCCCTAGTAATTACGAAAATAGGCATTTTTTATAGAGCCAATGGTATATAATAGATAAGAGGTGCAATTTACTTTAGAAAACTTTTCTTACATTCTATTTTTTTTAAAGTAATGAAATAGCCAACTAAATACAGTCAAGTTCGGTTTTAAGAATGTTAAAGCAATGATAAGTTGTGAGAAAGGTGACGTGATTAAAATGTTCAGAATTGATGACTATATTGTATATGGATTAACAGGGGTATGTAAGGTAAAAGGAATTAAGGAAGAATGTTTTCTAAATTATCCGGCACAGTCCTTTTATATTTTAAGTCCTATTTCTTCACCGGAAATGACAATTAAAGTTTCTGTTGCGCACGGTAATGAGACTATCAGAATGGTTCATTCAAAGGATGAAGTAAATCAATTAATTCAAGGAATTCCTGATTTAGAATTATTATGGATAAAAGATGATCGAGAACGAAACCAGAAATTCCGATGTATGGTGAAGCAAGGAAATTGTAGTGACTTAATCACGATTGTCAAGACAATTTACTCATATCGAACTTTAGAAGATTTTAAAGGAACACGATTAAATAAAAGTGATGATGAAGTTTTTGAAATAGCCGAAAAGTTATTGAATGAAGAATTAGGATTTATCTTGGATTTAAATCCTGAAGAGATTCCTAATTATATTGAACAATATATTGCTTAAAAGAAAAAGCCGTTGATTAGTCAATGGCTTTTTTGATGAGTTTGATCAGAAGATATCCGAGTAAGGCTCCTATTATATTAGAAAGTAAATCATCGATATCAGCAAATCGTCCTCCAAAATATTGTAGAGTTTCTATTAGTAAGGATGTGCATCCAGCTAATAGTAGGAGTTGAAGTAATGTAGGTTTTCTTAGTAATAGTGAAACTAATATTCCAAATGGAACATATAGGGCAACATTTAAGAAAACTTGTTTTAAAACGTAAGGTCCGTACTCAAAAACTTCACGTAGTGTATTGAGGATTGGGATTAGGTTAGGTGTGGCATGAAAACTGAAGAAATAAGAAAGTCTAATGTTAAAAAGTCCAGTTAGATTAGCGAGGGCAATCAAATAACAACAAAATGTAAATTCGATAAGGCATCTTTTGAAGGTAAAGTATTGTCGTTTTTTAGTGAACCATAGGCAAAGAACGACAAGTAAGTAGAGTAGTGTTCCAAGTAGGAGACAGGGGATGAATAATCCGATAAAGGTATAAAAGATAGTTAGCATGATGTTCTCCTATTCTGGTAGGGGGATTATCGTGTCATTGATTTGGATAGCTTCAATATTTTCAAGCTTTAATAAGGTTGGGTCAGAAAACTTTAATGTTGTTTCATCTTGAATGGTCATCGAAGTTCTTGAAGAAAGTGTTTTTCTAGCGCCATCTTTTAAAATTAAAGAAACTTGCCAATCTTCAGGTATTAATTCTCCTACGATATTTAACGTGATTCCAAGAGGAGAAATTTTTACTTCAGCCACTGTGGTGCTCCCTTGTTTAATATCTGTTTTTTGAGTAAACATCTCAGTTGTTGAGTCTAGTTTGAATTTCACATTCCAATTTCCTTCAGTATAAGTATCATTTGAAACAAAATCTCCGTGGAGATTGAAAGTGGAAAGTTCTTCTGGAGAGATTTCGAATATATATTCTGTCATGATACGCCCATATTCAGTTTCATTGTTTTCATTAACACCATAGCTAATGCTCCAACTTTTATTATTGACTCTACGATTAGATGAATCAGTGAAATAGAAATAACCATGATCATCGATGTTATCTTCTAGCCATCTTGTTTGGATATGAAGGCGATTATTGACATAACCAACATTTGTAATGGTTACGAAATCAAGACCTGGAATTTTAATGTCCATTTGATTAGGTTTTAACACTTGAATAGCTGTGTCATTCACTGTAATCAGACCACTACCACCTGAGGAATCATGCTCACCCAACGTGATAATTTCGGGAGTTGTGGATAACAGTTCATTCCAATCTAAAGGAACATCCATGTTATCATAGAATTTTTTATTGGTTAAGAATGATTGAATTCCAAAACGGATGCTTTTTCCGTTTAGGTGTTTTCCACCGTTACCTTGTAAGCGAAGGGTTGCTGTTTTTGTTTCCTTATTGTAATCAATGGTTTGTATATTTAAAATACTGACTCCATCAAGTGTGTAATTGTAAATGTCGAGTGTTTCGTCTAAGATATCTCCGTTTAAATCTTGTAGTGTGAGGTAGATAACGACTTGTTCCTCATCATTTAACGCGCCTAATACTTCGAGTCTGATGTCATTATCTTCGCTCACTAAATTAATCGGTTGAAGGGCATCAATCATTTCAGAGCTGATAAGATAGACGAGCTTTTGAAAAGTTGGAGTTGAGGCAGCAACAGGAAGTGCTAAAAATAGACAAAGACAAGTGGCTAATGTCATTTTTAGTCCTTTAGAAAAAGGTGATTTTTGAGTCAGTCTTTGGTGAACCTTTTCGTGTAAGTTGTCGACCTTTGGTGTATCAATCTGCTCAAGTAATTGTCTTAGTTGTTGTTCTTGGGTATTAAATTTCATTCATCATCACGCTCCCATTTGGTAAAGTTTCAATTAATTGTTCAGATAACTTTTTCCTTGCACGTTCATATCGTTTACGAAGCGTGGCAGCGGGCAGATTGTAAATAACTTCAAGCTCTTTGTAGTCACGCTCCTCGATAATGCGGTTGAAAATTAACGCGCGCTCCATTGTGGATAACTTTGCTAATGCCTCTTTAACTTCTTCACTCATGTGATGATCATTTTCTTGCTTTGGGAGAAAGAAGAGAAGCTTTCGCTTTCTAAGAATATCCATGCAGTGATGATAAGCAATACGATAAAGCCAAGCAGATAATGAACTACCGCTCCTAAATTGATGCCTTTTTTGATAAGCTTTAACAAATGTCATTTGTACGACATCTTCAGCTTCATGATAATCACACAAAATATTGTGACAATATCTCATGAGATTTTGGCCATATAGGGTGATTGCTTCATTTAACTCGATTTCTCCCCCATCTGAGAATGAAGCATTTAATTGTTCATGAGTCACCATTCATTCCCCTTTCGTCATACGTTAAATTTAAGTGTAGCATTAAATGAATAAATTTTCTTTACAATCTTATAACGCTCAAAAGGTGATTTTTGTGACACGAATTTTTAAAAAGTTGAAATAAAGGTAAATAAATGGTCCATAATAAATCAATTAAAAAATTTGAATTGAGGTAGGTGATTAAATTGGCTTATCAATATTGTTCGAAAAAACAACTTAGACTCATGGTAATTTCAACTGTCTTATTTTTTGTAGTAGGATTAAGTGTTGTGAATTACTTTAATCATAAAAAGGAAGAATTACATGCCTTTGTGATGGGAAATTTCTATGAAAAAATTGTCTGGGTTAACAATCCAGAAAATTTAACGGTTTTAGTCAATAAGAATTATCGCTTATCTGATGAGTATGAACCAGATGATTTAGTGTTACTAGAAGTTCCTCTTTATAATAGGGATAGCACTAATGAGTCTAATTACTTACGAAAATCTGCAGCGGATGCACTGAAGCAAATGTTTATTGTCGCCAAATCATATGGTTATAATTTAACAGCCCGCAGTGGATATCGTTCATATGTAACTCAAGTTGCCTTATATGATCGATATGTTTTTACAGATGGTGGAGAAGCAGCTGATACCTATAGTGCAAGAGCCGGTCATAGTGAACATCAAACGGGACTCGCAGTTGATATTACATCGGATTCTGTTAATGAAGAGTTAACGGTTGAGTTTGGTGAAACAGAAGAAGGGAAATGGGTAGCTGAGAATGCACATCGATTTGGTTTTATTATTAGATATCCAGAGGATAAAACGTTATTAACGGGTTATCAATATGAACCTTGGCATTTACGCTATGTCGGAATTGATGCTGCGACTGAAATTTATGAGAATGGCTGGATTTTAGAGGAATATATTTTAGAAAATAATTTACTAGATTTATTATAAAACGAAAAGCTGGATAAGTTTATCCAGCTTTTCGTTTTATAACAGATGAAATAGGATCTATATCATTTAATTTAAAAGTGTTTTCTGATTATAATTTGTAAACCTATATTTGATTTGTTATAATGTATTTAAGATATTTGAGGCAGAAGGTGTTATTTTATGAGTACAAAATATAAGCAAATAGTATCAGAACTTGAAGCGGATTTACTTTCGGGGAAGTATAATGAAGTGAAAAAATTACCTCGTGAAGAAGATTTAATTGAAAAATATCAGGTAAGTCGAACAACAATTAGAAAGGCCATTGCGATGCTTGTTAATAAAGGTTATGTTTACCAAGTGCAAGGTAGTGGTATTTTTATTAGAGAGGCTTCATTACAAGATTATGTGAGTTTAGAAAATTTAAAAGGACTTACGAGAGATTTTCCTGATAAAAAAATTGAAAGCAAATTAATAAATCTCATGGTCATTAATGCAGATGAAGATTTAGCTAAACAGATGAAGTGTGATGTTGGAACGGATATTTATTTCTTAGAACGATTAAGATATGTTAACGAGGAGCCATTTGCGGTTGAATATACTTATTTAAATAAAAATGTGATTCCTTATATGAGCGAAGAAATTGCTCATAGGTCTATTTATAGTTTTATTATCAATGATTTAAAATTGAGCATTGGATTTGCAGATAAGATTATTTATGCTGATAAGTTGGATAGTGAATCGGCACAGTTATTACAATTATCAGAAAATGATCCGACTTTAGTAATTGAAAATACAGTATTTTTAACGAATGGAACTGTATTTGAGGTATCTAAGGTCATTCATAATTATAAAAATACAAAATTATTAAAATTAGCTAATTTCTAATAGGGGTGTGTTTGAGAATGAAGTTTGTTGGAATTGATATCGGAGGAACAGGAATTAAAGCAGGAATCGTCAATGAATTTGGCGAAATTATAGTGAAAAGAGATTGTATGACAGATTCTGAGGCTGGTTTTGATAAGGTTATGCAAGATATTTTTAATCTTGTCATGAGTTTATTAGATGAATCTCATTTAACGATGCAAGAAATTGGATCGATTGGTGTTGGAATTCCTAGTTTTATCAATCAAAAGGGTGAAGTAACATGTGTTAACCTTGGATGGCACCAGGTTAATATTGTGGATAAGCTAAAAGAAATGTTCCCAACTGTTAATACTTATGTTGAAAATGATGCAACAGTAGCAGCTATTGCAGAAAGTCATTTTGGAAGTATGAAAGGACATCCTATCGCTGTTATGCTAACACTTGGAACTGGTGTTGGTGGAGGAATTATTATTAATGGAATTCCATTTACAGGAGCTCATGGAATGGCCTCAGAAATTGGGCATGTTGTGATTGGAGAAAATTATTTTAATTGTAATTGTGGAAATAACGGGTGCTTTGAAACTTTCTGTTCAGCGACAGCTATTATTAAATATGCCCAACATTTATTAGCGGAAAATAAGAATACCTCAATTTATGCTAAATGTGAGGGGAAACTAGAGACTATTACAGCAAAAATGGTATTTGATGCTTATCGAGAGGAAGATAAAATAGCTAAACAAATTATTCAACGATTTAAGTCATATTTAGCTATTGGGATTGCGGGTATAATCAATACCCTTGATCCTCACATTATTGCAATTGGTGGAGGAGTTTCTAAATCAAGCGATATTATTTTGGATGGCTTAGACACTGAAATTAGAAAACATATTTTATATAAAAATGAAAAATTTGCAGATATCGTAGTTGCAACGCTTGGAAATGATGCGGGAATTATCGGTGCAGCTTTTTTAGGTGAAAAACGCTAGTTAAACTAGCGTTTTTTTTTATTTTTTAGAAGTAGTTCACAACAAAATATAAATATAGTTATAAGCCTATTTGGGTAAACTAAAGATGAAACAGCTTTATTTTTATAAAAAAACCAAAAGAAAACACTTGCAAAACAAAATGAAAGTGCTATAATATAGACATAAAACAAATAGGTAGGTACAAATATTAATTATAGCCACCTATCAAGGAGAGGAAGATAAATATGAAAATTTTATTAGCATGTTCATCAGGAATGTCAACTAGTCTTTTAGTAAACAAGATGAAAGAAGCTGCGCAAGCACAAGGAATTGAAGCTGAAATTTGGGCAGTTGGACAAAGTGAAGTAGATGCTGAAATGCAAAAAGCAGATGTTTTATTATTTGGTCCTCAAATGCGTTTCTTAAAATCTAAATATGCGCCAAAAGGGCAAGAATTAAATATCCCGGTTGAAGTTATTGCTCCAGTAAGTTATGGACGTTGCGATGGAAAAGCAGTTTTAAAACAAGCAATGGATTTAATTAATAATAAATAATAAACACCATCTGAAATAACTTATAGGGGGAAAGACTATGAATCTTTTTGAAAAAATTGAACAACCCATTATGGTTATAGGTGAAAAATTAAATAACAATAAGGCATTAAAAATTTTACGTGATGCATTCATGTTAGCATTTCCTATGACTATTTTTGGTTCAATTATGTTAATCATTGCTAACTTCCCGTATTTAAATAAATTATTGGGAGATGCAGGATTAGCCGCTGTACAAAATGCGTTAATTCCAGCATCAACAGCGACAATGTCAATTGCAACAATCTTCATTTGTTTAGGTATTGGTTATTACTTTAGTAAAGAAGAAGACGTAGATCCGATTTTCGGTGCTGCAATTTCTTTAACAGCCTTCTTCTTATTAACACCATTTGATGCTCCAATTGGAGATACAGGTGAAATGTTAAATGGTGTATTCAATATTGATCGCCTTGGTGCGAAGGGAATGTTCGTTGGAATGTTCGGTTCATTCTTCGCTGCTTGGTTATATGCTAAAGTCGTTAAGAAAAACTGGATCATTAAAATGCCACCATCAGTACCGACAGCCGTTTCAAAATCATTTGCTGCTTTAATCCCTGCTGTTGTGACGTTATCTGTTTTCTTATTAATTCGTATTGGATTTACATTTACACCATGGGGAAATGTGCATGATTTCATTTATGAAATTATTCAAATACCTTTAACAAGTTTAGGTAAAGGATTGGCAGCGACTTTAATCGCAGTATTTGCCATTCAAGTTTTATGGTTCTTTGGATTACATGGACAAATTATTGTTAACTCAGTGATCGACCCAATTTGGAATACATTATCACTTGAAAACTTTAATGCATTCCAAGCGGGATTAGAGGTACCGAATGTTGTTACAAAACAATTCATGGAAACATTCACAGTTGGTTTAGGTGGAACAGGAATGACATTAATCGTATTAATTATGATTTTAGCATTCATGAAGAGCCGCCAGTTACGTGAAGTAGGTAAATTAGCATTACCAGCAGGAATCTTCAATGTTAATGAACCAACTATCTTTGGATTACCTATTGTATTAAATCCGATTATTGCAATTCCTTGGATTTTAGCGCCAATTATTGCAACATCAGTTGCTTACTTTGCAATGTCTAGTGGATTAGTTCCATCGACAACAGGTGTAGCTGTTCCTTGGACAACACCAGTATTTATCAGTGGAATGCTAGCAACAAACTCTTTACGTGGTGGATTATTACAAATCGTTCAAATGCTTATCGTGGGTGTCGTATGGTTCCCATTCTTAAAAGCGTTAGATAAACGTAATGTTATAGAAGAAAAAAGCTTTGAAACAGAAGAATAAAAAATAAAAATCAATTAAGTCCTTAGTCTAAGATTAAGGATTTAATTGATTTAATTAGATTAAAATTGATAAGGAAGAGGAGTATTATTATGACTTTAAAATATGAATTTCCAAAAGGATTTTGGTGGGGAACTGCGACATCAGGACCACAAAGTGAAGGTAGTGCAGATGTTGATGGAAAGAGTAAAACAATTTGGGATCATTGGTTTGAAATTCAACCAGAACGTTTCCATAATGGTGTAGGACCAGAACATACATCAACATTCTATTCAAACTATAAAGAAGATATCAAATTATTAAAAGAAACAGGACACAATTCATTTAGAACATCTATTCAATGGGCACGTTTAATTCCAAATGGTGTAGGTGAAGTTAATCCAAAAGCAGTAGAATTCTATAATAATGTGATTGATGCCTTATTAGAAGAAGGAATCATGCCAATTATGAACTTATTCCATTTTGATATGCCAATGTGCATGCAAGAAATTGGTGGATGGGAAAGCCGTGAAGTAGTTGATGCTTATGCAGCATTTGCGAAAAAATGTTTTGAGTTATTTGGAGACCGTGTTAAACATTGGACAACATTCAATGAACCAATCGTACCAGTAGAAGGTGGATATTTATATGATTTCCACTATCCAAATGTAATCGATGGAAAACGTGCTGCACAAGTTGGATTTAATACAATGTTAGCAAGTGCGAAAGCTATTGAAGCGTATAAAGCTTTAGGACAAGATGGAAAAATCGGAATCGTCTTAAACTTAACGCCATCTTATCCACGTTCAACTGAAAATGCTGAAGATGTAAAAGCAGCTCATATTGCTGATTTATTCTTTAATCGTAGCTTCTTAGATCCTTCAGTAAAAGGTGAATTCCCAAGTGACTTAGTTGAGTTATTAAAAGAAAATGATGTATTACCAACTTACGAAGCAAATGATTTAGAAATCATTAAAAATAATACCATTGATTTCTTAGGTGTTAACTATTATCAACCACGTCGTATTAAAGCAAAAGAAACAGAAGTTAATAAAGATGTATTCATGCCAGACTGGTTCTTTGATAACTATGAAATGCCAGGTCGTAAAATGAATCCATACCGTGGATGGGAAATTTACGAAAAAGGAATCTATGATATCTGTATCAATTTAAGAGATAATTATGGAAATATTGAATTCTATATTTCAGAAAATGGAATGGGTGTCGAAGGAGAAGAACAATATATTAATGCTGAAGGTGTTATTGAAGATGATTATCGTATCGAATTCATTAAAGATCATTTAGCATGGTTACATAAAGGCATTGAAGAAGGGGCTAACTGCCGTGGATACCATTTATGGACATTCATTGATTGCTGGTCTTGGACGAATTCTTACAAAAATCGCTATGGATTAATTGCATTAGATTTAGCAACACAAAAACGTACAATTAAGAAAAGTGGTCGTTGGTTTAAAGAATTATCAGAGCAAGGAGGATTCTAAATCTTGAAATCAATTGTTTGTTTTGATATCGGAGGAACCAATGTTAAATACGCCGTTTTAAGTATCGACAAACAAATTCTAGAAAAGAGTTACTTTAAAACAAATATTCATAATGGACAAGATGTTTTGAAGGAAATGTGCCGTGTCATTGAGGATTATAAAATGCGTTATGACATTATAGGTGTTACGATTAGTAGTCCTGGATTTGTAAATACAAAGTTAGGTGTGATCGAGTCAGGCAATATTATTGATGGATTCAATGGTCTAAACATAAAGAAATATTTTGAAGAAAAGTATAATCTTTTCGTAACAGTTGAAAATGATGCAAATTGTGCAACAATTGCGGAACATACACTCGGTAATGGAAAAGGATACGATAATATTGTTTGTTTAACAATTGGAACAGGTGTTGGCGGCGGAATTATTATTAATAATAAAATTTATAATGGAAATCGTTTTATGGCGGGAGAGTTTGGTTTCATGTTTATTCATGGAATCAAATCTTCAATGCCAGAAAATGATATCTTAAGTAACTATGCATCAACTCGAGCGTTAATTGAGAAAACAGTAAATGAGTTAGGTGAAGAAATTGATGGAGTTGAACTTTTCAAACGCGCAGCGCTTGGAAATGAAATATGCCAACATAACATTGATAAGTTTTATGATAGTTTAGCAATGGCGATTTATAATATTTGTTATATTCTAAATCCAGATAAAGTTTTAATTGGTGGTGCAATTTCTCAACAAGATGGATTGATTAAAGAAATTACGAAAAGGGTTAGCTCCTACACACCAAGTTTCTCATCAGATTTAACAGACTATGTGAAAATTGATCGATGTAAGTTTTTAAATGATGCTGGATTAATGGGAAGCTATTGCAATTTTATTACACAATATAAATTAGATTAGATAGGAGAAAGAGATATGAATGCAGAAGAAATTTTAGAAGTTTGTTTTCAAATTATTATGTATGCAGGGAATGCACGTAGCATGGCCATGGAATCTATTTCATTAGCTAAAGAAGCAAAATTTGAAGAAGCAAAAGAATTATTAGCGGAAGCTCGTGCTGAAGTGAATAAAGCTCATCGTTTCCAAACAAATTTAATTCAAGCTGAAGCAAATGGTTCAAAAAATGAAATTTCAGTTTTATTAATTCACTCACAAGACCATTTAATGAACGGAATGACAGTTTTAGATATGGCAGAAGAATTCATTAATTTATATGAATTAGTGAAAAAATAAGTTATAACTAAAGGGAGATAAAAATCTCCCTTTTGAAACTCTAATGGGAGCTAGGAGGATGAAGAAATGACAAAAATTATAAAATTAAATCCATTTTATAGCGAAAAAGTTTGGGGTTATG
>NZ_CALIOS010000054.1:0-3180 GCF_938044715.1 uncultured Turicibacter sp. | reverse complement strand
GCAATCAGTCCAACAAATAAGACGCCACTTAAGATTAATTTTTTAAAATTTTTTTGTTCCATTCTCTTCATTCACTTTCATGAAATTACTCTTCTTATCTTGTTTCATCCCTCTCAAACTTATACTAACTGTTAGTGAAACAACTTCAAAAATAACCAAGAATCTTCTAATATTTCTTTAAGGTGACGTTTATTTTTTTGATAATCTCTAATTTGTTTTTTACGGTGTGGCACCATCAAAAGCGGCAGACATTTGGGATTAAAAAATTTGAGTTTAGCCGTTTCAGGACCGTTTTCAATTCCTCAGCCTCCCGTTACAATGCCTGTGTAGATATGTTGCACATCATGAAATGATGGTCGATCATAAACACCCACTTTGTCAACAATCTCCACCTCGTATCCAGTTTCTTCACGCACCTCACGTTTGGCCGCCTCTTCTAATAATTCCCTTTCATCCACTCTACCTCCTGGTAAATCCCAAATCGGTAAATCTTTTCGTTTGACTAATAATACCTCCTGCTTCTTGTTTACTACGATTGTAAATACTCCTTCTGTTTGCAAATCCATCCCTCCATTTTTTCACATTATATCATGAACTGATTATTTAATCTTCACATAGGCTATGAGTAGACTAACTTTGAAAGGATGGATACAATTGCAAATTATCAATTTCCAAGTGCGTACGATTCAAATCAAATATACAACCAGTAACTTAAATCTTCGAAGGGGTAAATCAACCTCAGCCCCAATCCTTTTGATGATTCCGAAGTATTCAAAAATCGAAGTGACGGATACGGATGATGAATGGTTAGAAGTGAATTATCAAGGGACGAGAGGGTATGTCAGTCGTGATTATGTGTCAAAAACAATGTCCCCTTATAGCAACTTAAATTTACGAGAAGCGCCATCAACCACTTCTAATGTACTAACCCTTATTCCCAAACAATCACGTATTGAAGTTTTAGCAACAGAGGGAAACTGGAGTTATGTCGTTTACAACGATGAATTTGGTTATGTGTTTAATACTTATCTATCTGATGATGGTCAAAAACCTGATTTAACGAAACAAGCTGAGTTTTCAACTGATATGTTAAAATTTGTGAATGATAATGATATTCAAAGCCCCACTGATTATTTGTTAACGACTGATTTGAAGCATCGCGAGACGTATGTGTTTAAAAAAGAAAACGACATTTGGACCCAACTTTTCAAATGGAAATCAACGATTGGCGCTCCTCGTACACCTACGATTAGCGGAACGTTTTCAATCATTGGACGAAAACCCTCTTTTGGAACAAACCGTTATACGGTTAAAGATGCCACACGTTTTGCCGAAGGTTATTACTATCATTCCGTTTTATACGATCCAACAGGCAGCTATATCATTGATGGAAGACTCGGACAAGCTTTAAGTCATGGTTGTATCCGTTTAAATCCATCGAATGCAAAATGGATTTATGAGACGATTCCCGATGGCACAACAGTAATTATCCATTAAAAAAGGAACGCCCTCAGCGCTCCATTTTAGATTGTTTCGAATTTCAATTGCACTCCAATGATTTCTTCATGCGAAAAACAAAGTTCATTAAACCCCATAAAAAAATCTCATGCGCCAACATGAGATCATTAAAATGGTCTGCCAATCAGCACTTGTCTGATTTGACATTCCATTTCTAACAATCCTATTATATAAAAAAAATTCACTGTTATCTAGCTTAAATATTTTCCAAATTTGAGAATGAGCTCCTTATCTTCATCTTTAGGCAGGCACACATTTCTAAGGTTAGAATATACTGACAATGTATAAACAGACAAAAAGGAGAGGATTTTTAAAATGGAATGGTTTGCTAGCCTCTCTCCAGTAATTCAAGCATTACTTGCGACAATTTTTACTTGGGGAGTAACTGCTCTAGGAGCTGCCGTCGTTCTTTTCTTTAAGAACATTAATAAAAGATTACTTGATGGGATGCTCGGATTTGGAGCAGGCGTTATGATTGCCGCCAGTTTCTGGTCATTATTAAATCCAGCACTCGAGTTAGCGGAAGATTTAGGTTCACATTTCGTCTGGTTTACTCCAGCACTTGGATTTTTAGCTGGCGGTTTATTTGTTGTCTTATCTGAAAAACTAATGGATCACTTCTACTTTAATCAGTGGAGAGATGCCGAAGGTAAAAATTCTTTAAAACGCAGTTTACTGCTCGTGTCAGCAGTTACGATACATAATATTCCCGAAGGATTAGCTGTCGGGGTTGCATTTGGTGGTGTTGTCGCGGGAATTGAAGGAGCCACTTTAATTTCTGCTATTTTACTCGCTATTGGAATCGGACTTCAAAACTTTCCTGAAGGGGCTGCCGTTTCACTACCTTTACGTCGAGAAGGGTATAGTCGATGGAAATCATTCCTTTCTGGACAAGCTTCTGGATTAGTTGAACCTGTGGCAGGTGTGATTGGAGCCTTGGCAGCTATTAGTGTTCGTAGCTTACTTCCTTTTTTATTAGCTTTCGCAGCTGGTGCTATGATTTCAGTCGTGTCTTCTGAATTGATTCCAGAAAGTGCAAGAGACAATAAAAACTTAGCCGCTATCGGTGTCATCTTAGGATTTATGGTGATGATGGTCATGGATGTTGCCTTAGGATAAACAACTTCATCATAAAAAGTGAAGTCTCGAAATTCGTGACTTCACTTTTTAATTTTCAGGTCATAAAGTGACATTCTTCCTCTTCTATCAAATCAAGTTTAAATCCAAATAAAGATTCTAAATCCACCACATTATTCATTCACAAGCTGCCCTCTAAAAACGGATTGATTAACCCTTTTAGTGAGTCTAACCGCTACTAAAGAGGCAATCACACATTTGACTACATCACCTAAAACAAATGGGATAACAGACACTTTAAACGCATCATAAATACCGATTCCTTGATTTAAACTCATCCAATACGTTCCAAATAAATAAATAATCGGCATTCCAATTAAGATTGTAATGCATAACGCTGATTTTAAATGGACGCATTCTCCTTTTACATAACTCATGAGTGGAGCTGCGATTAAAAATCCCATAATAAAGCCTCCCGTTGGACTTAAAATTTTAGCAAGACCTGAAGCTCCTCCTGAAAAAACAGGCAAGCCAATCAACCCCATTATGATATATAACGACACAGTGACAAAGGCTTGCTTTGGC
>NZ_CALIOS010000053.1:0-6247 GCF_938044715.1 uncultured Turicibacter sp. | reverse complement strand
ATATACGGATTTGGATACCTTAATGATTGAGCCTGAGATGATGAATCTAGATCTTTATTTGATTGAAGGTCAGAATGTTCTAGAAATTATACAGACTTTTAGAACACTTATCGGGCAAAGCTATATCCCACCAAAATGGGCTTTTGGTTACCAGCAAAGTCGTTGGAGTTATGAAACGGCAGATGAAATACGAGAAGTCGCTTACCATTTCAAAAAACATGAAATCCCATTAGATAGCATTTATTTAGATATCGACTACATGCAAAACTTAAAAGATTTCACAGTTGATCCTCATAAGTTTCCTGATTTTGAAAATCTGGTAGCAGAGTTAAAAGAGGAAGGAATTCATCTGATTCCGATTATCGATGCCGGTGTCAAAGCAGAAGCAGGATATGAAATTTATGAGGAAGGCATAAAAAATGGATACTTTATTAAAAATGAGGATGGAACACCATTTGAAGCAGCTGTTTGGCCAGGAAAAGTTCATTTTCCAGACTTTTTAAATAAAGAAACACGCACTTGGTTTGGGATGAAATATAAAACGTTAATCGATAAAGGTATTGAGGGGTTTTGGAATGATATGAATGAACCATCGATTTTTTATACGCCAAATGCGATGAAACAAGCGATGGATTCAGTGCTGGAAAATAAAGAAAAAAATATTGATTTAGGTTTATTTTTCGGTATTAAAGATCAATTTAGTAATATCTTAAATAAGCCAGAATACTTTAAAGAAATGTATCATGATACAGACCAAGGGTTTGTATGCCATCATGAGGTTCATAACCTTTATGGATATAATATGACACGTGCTGCTGCGGAAGCTTTTGATGTGATTAAAGAAGAGCGGATGTTGTTATTCTCACGTGCCTCTTCAACCGGAATGCACCGATTTAGTGGAATTTGGACAGGCGATAACCGTTCTTGGTGGTCACATTTATTATTAAATATTAAAATGATGCCATCTCTTAATATGTGTGGATATCTATATAGTGGAGCTGATATCGGGGGATTTAGTGATAATACAACCGAAGACCTGTTAACAAGATGGTTACAGTTTGGAATCTTTACACCATTAATGCGTAATCATACGGCTAAATATACAAGAGCCCAAGAACCGTATCGTTTCAAAAGTATGGCTGTCATGCGTCATTTCATTTGCTTACGCTATGTATTGGTGAATCATTTATATAGTGAATATATGAAAGCTTGCTTAAGCAACACTTTATATTTTAAAGCGTTAGCCTTTGAGTATTCGGATGATATTTCAAAAGAAATAGAAGACCAACTCCTACTTGGAGATGGACTCATGATTGCACCTATTTATGAACAAAACAAAACAGGACGTGTTGTCTATTTCCCAGAAGAGATGTTATGTGTTCGTTTTACAACTGAAAAAACGTATCAACTTGAATTAATGAAACAAGGGCATCACTATGTTAGCATGCCAATAGATCAATTGGTTATCTTTATTCGTCCTAATCATTTATTAATTTTAAATGATGAAGCACAAAATGTGTCTCAGCTTGATAATCATCAAATTGAAATCATCGCTCATGTTCAAACAACGTGTGAAGGACGTTATTATGAAGATAATGGTCTAGTTAAAAATCCAAAACTAGAAGATGGATTAAGTCAAATCAACATTAACATTGAAAATAATGAAGTAGGTACACAGTGGCAAAAATCAAAGAATAGCCAACTGAACCACGTCACTTACACTGTGTATGATGCCAAGCAAAATGAGATTTTCATTCATACTGAAAATTTATAAAAAAAAAGGATTCTCAAATTTTGAGAATCCTTTTTTAAGTACACTTTATTTAGTTAGTCAATTTTAGACTTGTCCTAGGAAAACTTGTACAACAAGTGCGACAATAACAACAATAGCTGAAATAATGAATCCGTGAAGCATAGGAAGGAAACCTGACTTCGTAACATCGCGAATATCTGTTTTTAATCTAATTGAAGCTAGTGCCATGACCATAAAGAACTTACTTAATGTTGAAAGAGTTGAGCTTAGTGCCGCTGGGATAATACCAACACTGTTTAGGATAGCTGCCCCTAAGAATAATAAAATAAACCAAGGGAATATCTTTTTTAAATTAATTTTCTTTTGTTCACCTGATACAGCTGAATTTTGTTTTTGTTTTAATCGTTCATTTAAATATGAGAAAGCTAATACAACCGGAATGATTGATAATGTACGTGTTAATTTTACAATCGTTGCAAAATCACCTGCAGCATCGCTATAAGCGTATCCTGCGGCAACAACAGAAGATGTATCGTTTATAGCTGTACCTGCCCATAATCCGAATGCCATATCACTCAATCCAAGTGCTGCTCCCATAATAGGGAATAAAATAACCATTACAACATCAAAGATAAATGTTGCAGAAATAGCATAAGCGACATCTGAATCTTCAGCATCGATAACTTGTGATAAGGTAGCAACAGCCGTTCCACCACAAATTCCTGTTCCTGCTGAAATTAATGAACTAAGTTTCCAGTCCATTTTGAAAAGCTTTCCAAATAAATAACCAAATCCAAATGCTGCTGCTAAAGTAAATACCATGACAACAAGTGAGTATTTACCAACATGAATAATTTGACTAATACTTAAGCTAGTTCCTAATAAGACAATTGCAACTTTTAAAAGTTTTTTTGAACTAAATGTAATTCCAGCTCTATATTTTGTATCATCCTTCATAAAAAAGTTAAGGGCCATCCCTACTAAAAGTGCAAATACACTAGCCCCGATGATATGAATATATTGATTTAGTGACGTTGCGATAATAGCAATCGCTAATGAAAGAAGAACCCCAGGTATGACTTTTTTCATAAAAACCTCCTATTTTTTAACATAACTTTACAATAACATGCAAAAATGTATAAAATCAAATTATACATTTTTATATGACTATAATATTTTTTTATAGGAGGTACCTATGATTGATTATCGATTACTTACTTTTATTGATGTGTGTGAAACAAGAAATTTAACAAAAACAGCGAAACACTTATGTTTAACGCAGCCTGCTGTTACACAACATATTAAATATTTAGAAGAAACTTATAATACGAAATTATTCGTTTATGAAGGAAAAAAAATGCAGATTACAGAATCGGCACACGCCCTTTTACAGTATGCATTAAAAACACAGGCACTGCTCAAATCAGCTGAAGCTGAAATATATGAATTAAAAACAAAACAGGTTAAGTTAAATTTTGGCGCAACATTAACGATTGCAGACTATGTCATGCCAACGATATTAGATGCACACTTAAAACGATTTCCAGACATTCAACTTAACTTTAAAGTTCAAAATACATCCCATTTAATTGAAGATCTTTTAAAAGGTAAAATTGAATTTGCATTCATCGAAGGTTATTTTGACAAGGAACAATTTGAACACCATTTACTAAAGAAGGATGATTTCATTTTAGTAACATCAATTAATAGTGCACTAAATGAAACAATTACATTAGAAGAATTGAA
This sequence comes from uncultured Turicibacter sp., assembly GCF_938044715.1. Taxonomy (NCBI): domain Bacteria; kingdom Bacillati; phylum Bacillota; class Erysipelotrichia; order Erysipelotrichales; family Turicibacteraceae; genus Turicibacter; species uncultured Turicibacter sp. Next base: position 2,748 of record NZ_CALIOS010000053.1, on the reverse strand, counting down.
GAAGCAAAGACTCATTATTCGTGAGTTTGGATCTGGAAGTCGCGATATTTTAGAAAAATTATTGGCTAATACTAATAGTTCACTCAATCAGTTTAGACAACTCGATGAAATTGGAAGTCTAAAACTATTGAAACATCTTGTCAAACAAAACCATGGTGTCACGTTTATCTATAAAGAAGCTGTCAAAGAAGAATTAGAAAGAAATGAATTAAAACAAATTCAGATTGATGGAATTAACCTCAGTCGAGAATTCAATTTCGTCTACTTAAAATCATCCTTACACAAAGAAAAGTATCAAAAATTTTTTAGGTTTGCCAAAGATAAGTTAACAGATATTGATTTATCAATTGGAGAAGGATAATTTTTAAATCGAGAATTAAAGTTAGTTGACAAAGAAGTAATTGGTGAATAAAATGGAAAGATATTTAGTGATGTATAGATAACAATTAAAACATTACACTATTAAAATGGTTATATTTATTACATCATACTGACATTTTTTCTGATGAGAATTAAAGTAAATGAGTGAGGCAGTGAATGAGTAGAAATTTTAGTTTGTTAGGAAGAGATGATATGAGGAGAAGGTCAAAATTCAGACAATTAATTGGCATTTTGATGGTATTACTTTTTATCATAGCCCCTAATGATTGCATCAGAGCATCCGATAAAATAAAAGTCGCTTTTTATGAATATTATCCGTATTATTATCTGAATGAACAATTACAACCTTCGGGTTATTATCATGATTTAATGAATTTGATTGCAAATGATTTGAATCTTGATTATGAATATGTTGATGTCCCTATTAATCAGGCTTTAGATAAGTTAAAAAATAAGGAAATAGATCTTTTATTTGGAATTTCCTCTACTCCCAAAAGACAAGAAGAATATCTGTTTAGTAAGTATTATATTAACATTAATAGAGTTGGATTGTTTACTAACCACAATATTAGATATGGAGATTTAGAGGCATTAAACGGAATGACGATTGGGTTTATTGAAAATGAACAAAATTATCAACGATTGTTAAATATGCTAGAGGGAAAAAATATTAATGTCAATCTGAAAATTGTCGATTCATATGAAAGTACTTTAAATTTATTCTGTCATCATCAAGTAGATGCTATTCTTTATTCAGCTGAATATACAGATTTAGATAAGAAGTATCGTAATATCTTTGAATTTTCTACAGGCTCTTTTTACATTGTTACAAATAAGGAAAATAAAGAGTTGATGACGAAAATTGATTCTTATTTCGAACAATATGATTCCCTTCCAAATAATCCGATTCATAAGCTTTACGAGAGTTATTTTAATTTATATAAGCAAAAAAGTGATTTATTTATTTTGATTATTACTATATTAATTTTAATTATACTGACATTTGGATTAAAACTAATGTTGGATCAAATGAAAATAAAGAAGAATCGTCAAAAGATTTTAAATGATTTAGAACAAAATAAATTTTTATTATACTATCAACCTATTATAAATCCCAATACGAATAGAATTGTAGGTTGTGAAACGTTGTTGAGATATCAAAGTGGAGTTAAAATTCAAACGCCATACTTCTTCTTAAAACAGATTGAAGAATCTAATATGATGTATGAAGTGACGATGTGGGTTTTAAGAAAAGCGATTGAAGATTACGATACGATAACGTCATCAAATGACAATTTGGAGAACAATTTTTATCTCTCTATTAATGTCTCATTTAAGGAATTACAGGATGCTAGATTTTTAACTGATTTGGAAGAATTAATTAAAGTGACAAATGCTAATCCACAACAATTTTGTTTAGAGATAGTGGAAAGATTCCAATTAAGCGACGTTGAAAAAATTCAGGATATTATTTTAAAACTTAAAAAAATAGGATTTAAAATTGCCATTGATGATTTTGGTGCTCAATATTCCAACTTCGATGTATTAGAAATGATTGATTATGATATGATTAAATTAGATAAATATTTCATTGATGATATTGAATCATCGTTTAGAAAAAGAGAAATTATGAAATGTATGTCAAATATAACTAAAGAAAATAAGACCATCATGGTCATAGAGGGAGTAGAAAGTTACGCTCAAGTAGAGATGATTAGAACTTTTGATAACGATACGATGTATATTCAAGGTTATTATTATTCAAAACCAGTACCATTGGATAAAGTGATTACTTTAAAAATAAAATCAGAAATATTGAATAATAAAAGTAAAAATTCAGTGATAAAAGGTTGATTTAAAGAACCGATGGTGTATTTTCACGTACAAAAACGCACCATTAACGAACAAAAAATCGAAAAATGTCGGAAATTGTGTTATTTTTTTTGGTAGCGACGTGAGGTTACTTATCTGTTCACGAATATCATGTCCAATTAAAATCCCTTCTAAACTTAGAAGGGATTTTAATTGGACATGATATTGTTAGGATAGAATATATATGCATAGAAGCCTAAAGAACTGAATTTTAATTTTAAAAAAGTCATTAATTTCATGATGTTGTATTTCTTTAAAATAATATTACGAGATTAATGCATATCAGTTAAATTAAAAGTCGAAATTAAATAATACATGATGCACAATATACAAGATAGTATTGATTGTTAATTTTAAATTTTTAAGCAATTTGCTGTGAAAGTTGCTTACACTTTTCCAATATTAAACAATGAATTAATCTATCTTCTACAGTGCTACCTTGGATTGTCAACACTAAACTAAACAACTTTTTTAAGGGTATTTTGACGATATTCA
>NZ_CALIOS010000052.1:0-26936 GCF_938044715.1 uncultured Turicibacter sp. | reverse complement strand
ACTCGCGGATCCCACTCGTCGTACGATTTTAAAAAAATTGAACAAGGGTGAGATGACAGCGGGGCAAATTGCAGAATGTTTTGACATGAGTAAGCCTTCTATTACTCATCACTTAAACATCTTAAAAAATGCGGATTTAGTACAAAGTGAAAAAAGAGGGCAATTCGTTGTCTATACGTTAAATACAACCGTGGTTCAAGATGTGATTGGGTGGTTTTATGAGTTTATGTATCGAGGAGGGAATCATGAAAATTAATAAATTTTTAGTCAGTGTGATAGGATTGACACTCGTCGCAACACTCATCGCTTATCCTGTTTTACCACAGCAAATTCCAACGCACTGGAACATCAATGGTGATGTGGATGATTACAGCCCTAGATGGATGGCTATTGTTCTAGCTTGTCTTCCTGCTTTCATGTATGGGTTATTTTGGCTTATGCCAAAAATTGATCCAAAGCAAAAATCTTTTTCTAAATTTACAAAAGCATATGAACGTGTGATGTTAATCTTAATCTTATTTATGGTTGTCTTACAAATCATGACTTTTCTTGTTGCTTTAGGAGTTGAACTGCCCATTGATTTGATTGCTAAGATTGGAATTTCGATTTTATTTATTGTCATGGGGAATTATTTAGGACAAGTGAAACCGAATTATACGTTTGGCATTCGTACGCCATGGACTTTAGCAAGTGATGAGGTTTGGACTAAAACGCATCGTATGAGTTCTTATTTAATCGTTGTGAGTGGCGTTTTAATGCTTTTCTGTGCTTTTGTATCAGGTATAGTAGGAATGAGCTTATATCTGGCTTGTATTTTTATTCCAATCATTTTTTCAATGGGATACTCATATTATCTATATCATTGTCAATCGAATAAAAAAGATGGAATTTCTTAAGAAATTCCATCTTTTTTTTACAAGTTTTCCGTTGAAGTTATGCTATTTTTAGATTGAATAAAATCCAAAATTTATGACATAATAAGGTACATGATTAATGACAAAAAGGTGGGGAATGGATTGGATATATATACAGTTTTAGATTACTTTTCGACTTATGGTTTATATTTTTTATTTATCATTGTGTTTCTCGAGTATATGAATTTACCTGGACTACCAGCTGGAATTATTATGCCTGCCGCTGGGATTTTAATTGCAAGCAGTGACATGAACTTCATGACCGCCTTAATTGTTTCGATTATGGCGGGCTTATTAGGAAGCTATGTCTTATATTTTATTGGTTATTTTTTAGGGAAACCCATTTTAGATAAATTTTATCAAAAGTTTGTCAATTTACAACCGTCTATTGATAAGGCGATTGGGTATACGGATCGCCATGGAAATAAAGGGGTATTTATTGCCAGGCTTATTCCGGTTGCTAGAACATTGATTTCATTAACAGTGGGAACGCTTCGAATGAACTTCGTCTCATTTAGTCTTTATTCAATGGCAGGGATTGCCATATGGAATATTGTGTTTATCTATGCAGGCTATGCATTTGGTTATTTATTTTTAAAATAATAATAAAGGGGGATTTTTTTAGTTGGAGGATGCAATATGATCGCGTTTCTTTTAATTATAATCAGACTAATTAATCTCTTTTTAATTGGGAATTTAATATTTTATAAACGAAAAGAACCTTCTTTATTATTGGCTTGGATACTTGTTTTAGTTTTTATTCCGGTCATTGGGTTTATTTTTTATCTACTTTTTGAAAGAACACCAAAAGTGTCAAAGAAAGTGAATCTAGTTGATACCATTGAAGAAAATGTGAGTGATTTACATTATGAATCAAACGTTGATGAACCTATCAGGTCCATTATGCGGTATAATCGTCAATTTAATCAAGCGAAGTTAACACGATATAATGATTTGACGTTTTATTCTGAAGGGGAATTAAAGTATAAGCAACTGTATTTAGATATCAGTCAAGCCACGACATCTATTCATTTTCTATATTTTATTATTCGTCAAGATGAACTCGGAACTGAATTTGTCAATTTATTAGCAAAAAAGGCACACGAAGGGGTAGAAGTACGCGTTATTTATGATGGGGCGGGATGCTTTGGAACACCGATGCATTTTTTTGCTCCAATTATTCGAGCAGGCGGAAAGGTCTATAATTTTCACCCTGCTAAAATACGTTTAGTTGGATTAAATTATAATTATCGTAATCATCGTAAAATTGTGGTGATTGATGGTAAAATAGGTTATATGGGAGGAATGAATATTGGAAAAGAATATATGTCTTTAGATCCGAAATATTCTCCTTGGCGAGATGCTCATTTGCGAATCATAGGTGAATCCGTTCGTTTTTTACAGCTCCGTTTTTTACGTGATTATTTCATGGTTTGTGATGATGTTGAAGAAGAAAATCAGATTAAAACAAAATTCAAGAATTATTTCTCATCTCATAGGGGTGAGAAAGAGTGTGAAATGCAAATTGTGAGTGATGGACCCGATACGAGTACGGATGATATTAAATCAGGGATGGTAAAAATGATTCAAACAGCCATGAAGTCGATTCAAATTCAAACCCCTTATTTTATACCGGATAATTTATTTCTCGAGACGTTAAAAATGGCTGCTTATTCAGGCGTTAAGGTAGAGGTGATGATTCCAACGATTGCGGATCATCACTACGTTTATCGAACGACTACTTCATTTATTAAAGAGTTACGAGAAGCAGGAATTACCGTCTATTTATATAAAGGGTTTTTACATTCAAAAATTATGACAGTTGATGGCAAAGTTAGTTGTATTGGTTCAACTAATATGGATCAAAGAAGTTTTAAAATTAATTATGAAATTAGTGCTTTTGTTTATAATGAAACGTTTACAGAGCAGTTAAATCATCAATTTAATAAAGATTTGGAGAATTGTTTAATAGTGGATGACTCATACGAATTAAATAAGCGATGGTGGGTAAGAATGGAAGAAAGTATTTATCGCGTCATCTCGATGATTTTATAAAGGACAGGGAAAGGGTGTGTGAAAGACTTATGATGCTGTTAGCCTTACTACTGTTTGGGATAGGATTTTTATATTTCGAATTAGAAACGTTAAAAGTAAGTACGTTCTATCTTAAAACAGAGAAACTCAAGCATAAAATAAAAATTGTTCACTTATCCGATTTGCATTCTAAAGAATTCGGAGTTAATAATGAGCGACTGATTAAAAAAGTCCGGGAACTTAAACCGGATTTAATTGTGACAACAGGGGATATGATTAGTTCAACAGATCATAATGGGGATGCCTTTTTATCAGTTGCAGCGGCATTAAGTGATCAAATTCCAATGTATTATATCGAAGGAAATCATGAATTAACAGCACGCTATGATACGCTCAATCTAGAAAATGGGTGGTATGAGACTTATTTAAATGATTTAAGAGCATTGGGAGTGCATGTCTTGAAAAATGACACGAATCTGATTCAACTACAAGATGTAAAGTTACATATTCAAGGATTAACCGTTCCATTGGCTCATTATTGTGCCGTCCCAGAAAAAATTTCAGCAATTGATGATATTCATCCTATTAAAAAGGTTTCTGATGTGCTAGAGCCCACATCACCGCATCATTATAATATTCTACTTGCGCATAACCCATTTTTAATTCCGATCTATCTTGAACATGAAGTTGATTTAATTTGTTGCGGACATGTTCATGGAGGCGCTGTAAGACTACCTTTTATCGGAGGGATTCTATCCCCTGAACGCAAATTGTTTCCTAAATATAGTGGGGGACATTATCGATTTAATTCGTCAAATCTGATTGTAAGTCGAGGGTTAGGAAGACTTCGTTTGTTTAATCGACCAGATGTGGTGATGATTGAGATCAATCCTGAATAAGTCGGGAGAATATAAATGAGAAAAGTGAAACTTTGCCCTTATTTCTGATAGACATGGAAATATGCCTTCTCTTAAGGTCGTCTTGCATGATATTGAACAAAAACCCATTTTTTGTTTAGGTGATATGATTGGAAAAGGGTCACAATCAAAGGAAGTGGTTGATCTCTATTTAAAAAAGTGCCAAGTTATTGCAAAAGGAAATTGGGAAGATTTTATTTTGGTAATACCGACATGCATTCGGTGGGAGACGATTAGAAATATTGAGAACTCTTCGAGAAGTTACTGGATTTGACTTAAGCGGACGGTATATTCGTTTATTTCATGCTAATCCTCGTGAGTTATAGTGCGGTATTCAGGGTGATTATTTACAATATTTACGCGACGAAAGAGTGTTATTTAATGTCAGAAGTGTTGGAAATTCTTTCGATTTAATCCCAATGGCCGCCTATGTTATCTTAGAGGGAATTTTAAATTCCCAACAAGAAGCAGACTTTTCTATTCAGTTTTATTGACTTAAATACGATATTGAATCGGCAATTGAGCTAGCAAATGAGTCAAAATACCAGATAAAGAAGTTAATATTCATGAACTTAAAACCGGTTTATATGGACGATAAAAGCAGAGTGATTCTGCTTTTTTTTGTTGTCTGTTTTTAATTTCTAAATATTATCTGATAAAGAAGAAGTTGGCACACAATAATCGACAAAAAATGCTCAAACTAATTTTGTCGGTTGTGTAAGAATTATTTGAAGAAGGTGTTTTTTGTGAAAAAAGTAATCTCAATTTTTACAGCCTGTATGCTTGTTGGCCTAGGTGGCATAAATGGACAAGCTGCTGAAAAAAATGATGACGTCATTTCAGTATCACAGCAATTAACAGAAGATCAAAAGGCTGAAATGGCTAAACATGAACAAAAATTTAAAGAAGCTCAAGCAAAATTTGATGCGTTAACTGCAGATCAGAAAAAAGAAATCTACGACTTATTTGATAAAGTGAATGTGGCTAAAGTCAAGTTATTAGATAAATACGTTGAATATGGAATTATTTCAAAAGATGAAGCACAAGCTATGCAAAAATATATGGCTGAATTTTCAGAAAAAGCTCGTAATGAACAAATGTTTATTGGGGTAGCTGGGCCTCGAGGACCAAAAGCCCCTAAACCAGAATCTGAGACAAAAGAAGAATCTAAAACTTCTAAAACACAAAACGCTTCAACTGAAAAAGGCGAAGTAGAATCAAAAGCTCCTAAAGCTCGACAAGAGACTGAAAATAAAGGAACAACAGAATCAAAAGCTCCTGAAGCTCGACAAGAGACTGAAAATAAAGGAACAACAGAATCAAGAGTTCCTGAAACTCAAAAAGAAGCTGAAAATAAAGGAAATCTAAAAGAGAATCAATCAGAGAATATTGCTGAAAAAGGTTCAAAAATTCAAGAAGACTAAGAATTTATCATTTTATTATATATAACCGACACTAAGAGGATGCCTCATTGAATTGGCATTCCTTTTTTTAGTGCTAGAATTCTGAGTAGGAGACTTTCAAACTTGAAACCAATTTATTTTTTTACGAAAGGGTTAGAGCTTGAGTTTCGATAACGGATGATCGGAGTCAATTCGATACACAGAGATGAAGAACAGGACTTGCAACATAGGTGTTCTTTGCATATAGTATCATAGAACTATAGATTAGCTGAGGTGTTAGTATGAAAGAACAGAAAGTACACACATCCTCTTCACAACAAAAAATTATCCAGTCTTCGATTCATCACACATACCAATTAAAGTTAGGGGAAACTGAACAACAAAATAAAACGTATTTTGCAAGACTAAGAGGCTATCGCGATCGTAAATAAGGCATTAGCCTTTTTTTCTTTTCAACAGATATAAGATTTAAAAATTAGAAAATTAGACAATTCTCTAATTAATAGAAGAATAAAAAAAAGAGAAGAACTGATTCAAATAAACACTCAAAAAAGTCAGCCAAACGGGAAAAATAAGGATTTTTGATTGACATGATAATTGCTAATTCAACATAAAATTTAATATAGGAAGGGGGGAGTCTAATGCTAGATCATCATTTATGGGATATTTATACGTATTGTATCATGGATGACTTGATCAGATGCCTAATTTTATATGAGAGACATGAGATTGCAACGGAACGGTTAGAATATAAATTTGTCATCTTCACTCCTAATATCTATAATTTTCTAAAAGACACGAATTGGTTAAAGCAGCTTGGAAAAGTCTTTCATGCGGAATGTGAATATAAATTAAATGGGGACCACCCTATTTTACATTACTGTGCCGTTTATGAAATGGGATGGTCCGTCCAATTTTTGTTCATCTCAGATCATTTAAGTTTCAATTATTTAAAAGAAAAACGCATGAGGTTATTGATTGATAAGGATCATCAATTCAAAAAAGAGCAAATAAAATTAGAAGGAATAAAGTATGGAAAATGGTATGAATTACCTGATCAAATGGAGTTTATTCAAGTTATTGAGAAGTTTTATATCTTTTTATTAAAATCAGTTCGACTCATGAAGAATCATAATATGATTGAAATCTTAAAGATTGAGTCGGAAATATTAGAACCCATTGTGATTAGCTTGACACAATGGTTAAGCTATTGTGATGAGTTATTTACATTTGAGGAAGTAAATAACATTAAAAATTTAGTAACTGACGCAAAAAAAAACTTACCTTCTATGAGAGAAAAAAATGATTATAACCGTCTGAATACTTATTTAAATGTCGGTGAAAACTTAATTAATAATTATTCAGATATCATGGATTATGAAATGAATAATGCAAAGATCATCTATTTAAAAGAGACTCTTTTGACACAGTTACAGCATTTTTTAAATCATCAACAAACGGATAAAGGTAACTTAATTTGTCTATACTAATAAAACAGGATTTGACTTTTAAATTAATCGTGAACTTCCATTTATCTCTAGACTAATTTATGGTAAAATTAAGAGATAAGTTGTCGTAAGGAGAGTGATAGGCGTGAACTTAAATTTAAATATGATTAAAAGCATGGCTGCAAATCCAGCTGTTTTTTCACGTGCACAATCCTTTTATAACTTTGGAGCAACGATTAAATACTACATTATTTATGATAAGGTAGATGATTATCAAGTTTTTGCTGAAGTTATAGAAGATCCAGATTTATTTCATGTCCATTTGAATATTAATGAGCAGGGGAAAGTCACCCATCATATGTGTGACTGCGGAGGGTTTCATACAAAGTTTGGTTCATGTAAGCATGTAATTGCTCTTTTATTGCGTTTATATGACGATCAAATTAAAAATAGATTAGTGATTCATTCAGGGTTAAGCGAGGATGATGATCTCATTTCTAAAGTTTTAGATACATATGAAACAAATTTGACAAGTGAACTGAATTATGAAATGTATCCTCAACAAGTCACGATGTATCCTAAACTAGTGATTAATAGTCGTAATCAACCTTCTTTAGAAGTTAGTATGGGGATTACGAGACCGTATGTCATCAGAGATTTATATCGATTTGTTATTGACTTAGAATGTGAATGTATTATCTCTTATGGAAAAGAGTTAGAGTTTAAACATACGATGAATCATTTTGATGAACGGTCACGTCCCTTAGTGAAATTTATTTGGGATCGTGTTGTAGAAGATCGCGTCTATTTGAAACAATTTGGTTTATCACCAGGACAAGCACGTCAATTGTTTTTAACGCCGTCTAGTTTGGATACGTTTTATGACTTAAACTTACGTAAAACAATTGCTTGTAGTATTGAGTATTATAATTGTGAAACGATTACCCTTCATTCGAAAGAACCAGAAATTGAATTCCAAATTGAAGAAGAAGACAGTACTTATTATTTAAGACATAATTTAGGTCAATATCTAATCATTCGAGGACAAAATTATACCTATTTACTCCAAGAGCGAGAAATGTATCGCTGTCATGAAGAGTTTGTTCAAAATATTATTCCTTTACTTGAAAAAATGTCAGAAGCAACTTCATTTGGACTTAAAATTTCCAATGAAACGATGGGGAAATTTTTATCACTGGTTTTACCTAAAATTAAGCCTTACATTCGTGATACTGCACTTGAAGAACTCTATCAAAAATTTAAAGTCTATCCTCTAACCTTTGGTTTTTATTTAGATTCAGAGTTTAAAGGAAATATTGGATTACGTGTTCAGTATCGCTATGGCGATATTCATATCGATGCCAACCAACCGAATACGGAGGAAAGTAAGCAAATTCTTCGTGATGTTGTCAAAGAAGCCAAGGTGTTGGCAATGCTTGAAACGTTCCATTTTGAAAAAATACCTGGGGGAACCTATTTATTAAAAGATGAAGAAGCCACGTATACGTTTTTAACAGAAGGGATTAATGAACTTAGACAAATAGGGGAGGTCTATGCTTCAGAAACATTTAAAGGGATTAAAATTAAAGAACCCAAATCTTTATCTGTTGGAATCCGTTTGCAAAGTGAGTGGTTAAATGTTCATTTTGAAGATTTAGAATTTGACGCATCGGAATACAAAAAAATATTAGCGGCTTATCGCTTAAATAAAAAATATTTCCGACTAAAAGACGGATCATTTATTAACTTACAAAATGATTACGTTGAAACGTTGGCTTCCTTTGTCGACGATTTAAACTTAAAAGATAACGAATTTGGACAGGCAGAAGTGATGATCCCAAAATATCGTGCGCTTTATTTAGATCAACTCATTCAACATCACGAAACTTTGCATGCCGTGAGGGATGCTTCCTTTAAATCGATGGTCCGTGAATTTAAATTAGTCGAAGATGCCGATTTTATCGTGCCTGAACCTTTGCAAAAAACACTTCGTCGTTATCAAAAAACAGGGTTTAGATGGATTAAAACCTTAGCTAAATATCAAATGGGCGGAATTTTAGCCGATGATATGGGACTTGGAAAAACCTTGCAAATTATTTCAGTTCTTTTATCTGAACAATCAGAAAGTACAAAACCCTCACTCATTGTGGCACCTAGTTCATTAATCTATAACTGGAAAAGCGAAATTGGGAAATTTGCGCCAAGTTTAAACGTATTAATTGTGACAGGAGAACCAACTGTCAGACAAGATTTAATTAATACCTCAACAGATTATGATGTTGTTATTACCTCTTACGACTTAATTCGCCGAGATATTGAAGTGTATGAAACACAACAATATCGCTTCTGTATTTTAGATGAGGCTCATTTTATTAAAAATCATACGACTCAAAATGCTAAGTCAGTGAAACGAATTCGAAGTGAAGTCCGTTTTGCCTTAACTGGTACGCCAATCGAGAATTCATTAGCAGACTTATGGTCAATTTTTGACTTCATTCTTCCGGGATACTTTGGATCTTATTCACAGTTTAAGAAAAAATATGAAGCCCCAATCGTAAAACATCATCACTTACATTTATTAACTCGCATTCACCAACAAGTGGCTCCTTTTATCCTTCGTCGCTTGAAAAAAGATGTCTTAAAAGAATTACCAGATAAAATCGAAACAAACGTGTATTGTGAAATGGGAAAAACGCAGCGTGACTTGTACTATGCGATGCTATCTCAAATGAAACAAGAAATGCATCATGAAATTGAAGAAGTTGGGGTAGAACGTAGTCGAATTAAAATTTTAGCCTTATTAATGCGCTTACGCCAACTTTGCTGTCATCCGTCACTTTATCTTGAAAATTATCGTGGTGAAAGTGCGAAACTAAATTTATGTATGCAGTTAGTTCAAGATTGTATTGCATCAGGTCATAAGGTTTTAATTTTCTCGCAATTTACCTCGATGTTAGAGATTTTAGGGCGTGAGCTTAAAGCTAAAGAAATTAAATTTTTAACCTTAACAGGCGCAACCAAAACAAGTGATCGTTTAGCTTTAACGGAGCAATTTAATCAAGACGATACGAAAGTCTTCTTAATTTCATTAAAAGCAGGTGGAACAGGACTTAATTTAACAGGGGCAGATGTTGTGATTCACTATGACCCATGGTGGAACATGAGTGCTCAAAATCAGGCAACTGACCGAGCTCACCGTTTAGGACAAGATAAAACAGTTCAAGTCTTTAAATTAATGGTTAAAAATACAATTGAAGAACGAATTCAAGTGTTACAGGAACAAAAACGTGATTTAACCGAAGCCATTGTCAAAGAAGGGGAAACGTTTATTAGTAAACTTTCAACAGAAGAATTAAGTGCTTTATTTGAAGAACACCATGATTTTTAATTGACAAGATGAATGGTAAAGTCATACAATAAAAATATATAATAAACCTTTGATTGAGAAATAGTAGTTCGTCATCTGATTTTACAGAGAGTCGATGGTTGGTGGAAATCGATAAATCAAGCGAATGAATGGGCTCATGAGTGGAACCTGAATGTGAAAGTAGGGAACTCGGATTCTTCCGTTATCAAGACTAAAGTGGATAAATTAAGTTTATCTATTGAGGTGGCACCGCGGTAATATATCGTCCTCTATCTATGTGTACATAGGTAGAGGACTTTTTTTGTTCTCTACCATTAATAAGGAGTGAAAATTATGTCAAGAATTTTATCAGCAATTCAACCATCTGGAACTTTAACAATCGGAAACTATTTAGGGGCATTAAAAAACTTTGTTAAATTACAAGATGAACATGAGTGTTTTTTCTTTATCGTGGATCAACATGCGATTACTGTCCCTCAAGATCGCTTAGAATTACGTAAGAAGATTAAAGAATTAACGGCCTTATATTTAGCGTGTGGCCTAGACCCAGAAAAAGCAACAATTTTTGTGCAATCTGAAGTTCCAGCCCATACACAACTAGCATGGATGTTAACCTGTAATACGTCAATGGGTGAACTTGAACGTATGACACAATTTAAAGATAAATCGCAAAAACAAAGTGCAAAAGGACAAGGAATTGGTGTTGGCTTATTTATGTATCCTGTTTTAATGGCAGCTGATATTTTATTATATGATGTAGATTTTGTCCCTGTTGGAGATGATCAAAAACAACATTTAGAATTAACCAGAGATCTTGCAGAACGTTTTAATAATCGATTTGGAGAAACGTTTAAAATTCCTGAGCCTTTAATCGCTAAAACAGGTGCTCGTATTATGTCTTTACAAGAGCCAACCAAAAAAATGAGTAAATCAGATGATAACGCCCGTAACTTTATCTTAATGACAGATGAACCAAATGTTATTCGTAAAAAAATCAAATCAGCGATGACAGATTCAGATGGTATCATTGCCTTTGATCGCGAGAACAAACCAGGCATTTCAAACTTATTAGAAATTTATTCAACCATTACAGGAGAAAGTATTGACTCATTAGTCGCTCGCTATGATGGAGCAGGTTATGGAACATTTAAATCTGATTTAGCAGAGGTCGTAGTTGCAGAACTTGAACCCATTCAACAACGTATGAAAGAATTATTAAATTCTCCAATCATTGATGAAGTATTGGATCGTGGAGCCGAAAGAGCAAACCAATTAGCGTTTAAAAAAGTGAAAAAAGCAGAACATAAAATGGGATTAGGTCGTAAAAAATAATCTTTTCTAAACGAATGATAGGCGAGATGCACCGTAAATGTTCGATTTTAAATCGGATATTTACGGTGCTTTTTTCATGACTTCATATTAAACATCAAGAACCTTAACAGCTACTTCTCTTGTAAAGTAATATGGAGTTACATATGATGATAAATTTACAATAAATAGAAATAATGACAAAAATATAATCATAAAATTAAATAAAAATTGGTTGCTAGGAATTCATTTCTGAATGCCTAGCAACCAATCGGCAACTTCATATTTAGTTACAGCTTTTAGGGCCTACCATTTTTGATGGGGCTTGGATTGATGAATGGGATGAAACTTCAAGATATCACTTTTTTTGATAAATCAAAGAAAATAAGTAGCAAATTTTATCGAAACATTGAATAATTCTCGAATCTTGAGGTCTTTTAAGAGATGAGATGGCCATCAAACGTTGACATTTAAAAGGCTTTTACTCTACAATGAAATTAATGACCTCAAAAAGAGGATAAATTTAACAATGTTAAGGGGATTTCAATGGGGAAGATTTTAATATTCATGTTTGAAGGAATGGCAGATTATGAAGTAACCTTTATCAGTCATCTTCTGCACGCTGATGCAGGAAAAGAAATCATGACAATTGCGTATACCGACGATGCAGTTGAGGGACAATCAGGCCTTCATTATCAGCCACAATATACAGTCAAAGAAGTTTTAAAAGAAGACGTCGAAGGATTAATTTTATGTGGGGGATGGAATAACGATATTCGCTTAGAATTAGTCGAACTGATTCAACGTATTCATAAAGAACGGAAGCTATTAGCTGGAATTTGTAGCGCTGGAACGGTTATGCTTGCAAAAGCAGGGGTTTTAGATTACATGACTTATACCACGCCAATCAGTAAATGGAGTGCAGAAGAAGCCCTTTTTTATAATATGGACGATCCTTTTCCGCGTGAAAACTATGTTTCAAAACGCTTAGTACGTGATCGTCATGTCATTACAGCCCAAGGAATTGCATTTGTGGACTTTGCATTAGAAATATGCGCTTGGTTTAAATTGTTTCAGTCACAGCAAGAAAAGCATGAATTTTCAAAACTTGTCAAAGGTCATTAGTCTGATGCATCCCTGTATTTAATGATGATTTAATCTGCGACTCATCGTAGCCGATTTTACATGCTTTTATCTTGACCAGATATCCTTTTTTAGATAACTGCATTTATAAGCTTCTCCAAATAAAAATACATCATAAAAAAAACTGCCGTCAAAAGGCAGGAACATAGGAATTTAAGGATAGCGATTTAATTTGATATATTCGCCATTAATCATGATTTCTTCTTCTTTATGAAACAATTGAATTGCTTTTTCACATGAAAGATAATAGTTTCCATTTAATGAACAAATTTTAAATCTATCAGAACCTAAGTGATTTTCCAACAGATTATCAAGAGACTTCATTTCGTTTAAGAACGATAAAGAAGCGTCATTTGATTTATGATATAAAGTTTGAAAGCTAAAATTTGAATCGTTGTTTAAAGTTGAAATCATCATTTCTGTTTCAACAAGGATTGAAATATCTGATTTCATATCATGATCATGATCAACGATTGTTGTTTGGTCATAAGCCGAAGCATCGACTGGTTTAGAACATCCAATCAATAAAACGCTAGAGGCAAATGCCGCAAATAACATTTGTTGTAATCTCATATAATTCCTCCATTGTTCAACTTTTTAGCGAACGTTATCTAATTTAACATATGATTTTTACATTGTAAACAGAAAAACTATAGTTTTTTTACATTTTTCGCACAAAAAAGTCTATTTCCAATCAGAATTCATGATGTATTCCCTTACATTTTAAAAAGAGAAGTCTAGATTTGTCCTGTTTTAATTTATCGATGCGAGGCTCTTCCCTTTGCGATAAAACGTGTTAAAATAGGCCTAAATACCTATATTTGGTAATTATTGTTAAGGAGGGGAGCGCCTTGATTGAATATAATAAGCGTTCAAATTTAATGGAGGCCATTGAGTTTAATTATGTCTTAAACGATATAAAAGATGCCAATTTGTATCGAGATATTTATCCTTATTCAGAAATCCCTAAAGTGACGTTTAATCATACCCGCGTACCAATCCATATGCCAGATGAAATCTTTATAACGGATACATCATTTCGAGACGGACAGCAATCAAGAGCACCGTATACCGTTGATCAAATTACAACGTTATATCAAATGCTTCATCGACTAGGTGGGCCACAGGGAAAAGTACGTCAAAGCGAATTCTTTTTATATTCTAAAAAGGATCGTGAAGCCGTTTATCGTTGTTTAGAGCTCGATTATGAATTTCCAGAAGTCACGTCTTGGATTCGAGCGAATAAAGACGACTTTAAGCTCGTTAGAGAAATAGGACTAAAAGAAACTGGAATATTACTCTCTTGTTCTGATTATCATATTTTTAAAAAATTAAACATGACACGAAAGCAGGCCTTTGATCACTACTTAGGAATTGTTAAACAAGCTTTAGACGTAGGAATTATACCTCGTTGTCATTTCGAAGATATTACACGAGCTGATTTTTATGGTTTTGTTGTTCCTTTAGCAATGGCTTTAAGACAATTAAGTGAAGAAAGTCAAACACCGATCAAAATAAGAGCTTGTGACACCATGGGGTATGGTGTGACCTATCCAGGAGCAGCACTTCCACGTTCTGTTCAAGGAATTATCTTTGGATTAAACCACCATGCACATTTTCCAAGCGAATGGATTGAGTGGCATGGACATAATGATTTTTACAAAGCGGTGAATAATTCATCAAATGCCTGGCTGTACGGTGCATCAGGAGTTAACTGTACAATGCTTGGAATTGGAGAACGAACGGGTAACACGCCACTTGAAGCAATGGTTTTTGAATATGCTTCCTTACGTGGCACACTAGATGGGATGGATCCGACCGTCATCAGTGAGATTGCCTCTTATTACGAACATGAAATTGGACTGAAGATTAGTCCAAGCACCCCTTTTGTCGGAAAAAATTTCAATGTAACACGAGCAGGTATTCATGCAGATGGTTTACTAAAAGATGAAGAGATTTATAACATTTTTGACACCAACAAGTTTTTAAATCGACCACCACTCGTTGCCATTTCTGCTCATTCTGGATTAGCAGGCATTGCTCATTGGATTAACACTTATTATCAATTAACGAAAGAACAGCAAGTTAATAAAAGTTCAAAAATCGTAACGCAATTAAAAGAATATGTGGATCATGAGTTTGAACAGGGGCGAATCGGAATCATATCTGATCAAGAACTCGATGATTACATCCATTTTTTAAAAAATGAAGTGGGGGAATATTTATGGGATTAACCATGAGCCAAAAAATCATTCATAACCATTTAGTATCAGGTAAATTGAAAAAAGAAGAAGAAATCGGCATTCAGATTGATCAAACGTTAACACAAGACTCAACTGGAACCATGACTTATTTACAATTAGAAGCCATGAACATCGATGAAGTCAAAACAAAGCGTTCAGTCGCTTATGTCGATCATAATTTATTACAAGTTGGATTTGAAAATGCAGACGATCACAAATATTTGCAAACCGTAACAAATCGATATGGCATTTACTTTTCAAAACCCGGAAATGGAATTTGTCATCAAGTACATCTTGAACGATTTTCAGTTCCAGGTCAAACTTTAATTGGAAGTGATTCTCATACACCAACATGTGGAGCCGTTGGGATGTTAGCCATTGGAGCGGGAGGATTAGATGTTGCAAAAGCAATGGCAGGTGTTCCTTATTATTTTAAAATGCCAAAGATGGTTAATATTAAGTTAAGTGGAACCTTACAGCCAGGATGCAGTGCTAAGGATATCATACTAGAAGTTTTACGTCGACTGACAGTTAAAGGTGGCGTTGGAAAAATCCTTGAATACACGGGAAGTGGCGTTTGTAACTTAAGTATTCCCGAGCGTGGAACCATTACCAATATGGGAGCAGAACTTGGAGCTACAACCTCAATTTTTCCAAGTGATGCAACAACGAAAGAATTTTTAAAAGCGCAAAATCGCCTTGAAGATTATCATGAATTATCACCAGACGAGGATGCTCATTATGATGAAGTGTATGAGATTAACTTAGATGAACTCAAACCGCTTATTGCCTGTCCTCATTCTCCAGATGCTGTTCGCACGGTTGAAGAAGTGGGGACTATCAAAGTAGATCAAGTAGCAATTGGAAGTTGTACAAATGGTTCCTATCAAGATCTCATGAAAGTCGCGACCATCTTAAAAGGAAAGACGGTTCATCCTGATGTCAGTTTAGTCATTTCACCGGGGTCAAAACAAGTATTGACGATGCTTGCTAAAAATGGAGCACTAGCTGATATCCTTGCAAGTGGGGCTAGATTATTAGAGTCTGGATGTGGACCGTGTATTGGAATGGGACAATCACCGGCAACAAATGCAATCAGTTTAAGAACGTTTAACCGTAATTTTTATGGACGTTGTGGCACCTTATCTGCTAATGTCTACCTTTGTTCACCTGAAACAGCTGCCTATTCTGCTCTTGCCGGAGTCCTAATCAATCCAATGAATGAAAAACTAGGTATTTCACAGCCTGATTCTTTTGAAATCAATGATTTATCTATTATTTCACCTAACAAACAAGGAGACATCAAAAGAGGACCGAATATTAAACCATTTCCTTTGAATGAACCTTTATCTGCTTATCTAACTAAAAAAGTTTTAATTAAAGTAGGGGATCATATCACAACCGATCATATTATGCCCTCAAATGCTAAACTGCTACCGTATCGGTCAAACATTCCCTATTTAAGTCAGTACTGCTTTCAAACCGTTGATGAAACCTTTGCAACCCGAGCAATGAGTGAAAAAGGTGGATTTATTATCGCGGGGCTTAATTATGGACAAGGCTCATCAAGAGAGCATGCTGCGCTCGTTCCCTTGTATTTAGGCATCAAAGGGGTTATTGCGAAATCATTTGCCCGAATTCATCGATCAAATCTTATTAATTCGGGAATTTTGCCCCTTGAGTTTGTTGAAGATAAAGATTATGATCAGATGAATCAAAATGACGTTTTAGAATTAAAAGATTTAACTCATCTGGTGACACAGGCACAACCATTGGTGATGGTTTATAATGTCACGCAAAACCGCTATATTAAAACAAGACTCTTATTATCAAAGAGAGAACGTAAAATGATTCTTGCGGGTGGAGCCATTAATTTGATTAAGCAAGAAAGGGGAGAGTAAAATGAGAGTCGTCACGTTAATTCCTGGTGATGGAATTGGACCTGAAATTAGTGAGGCAGTTGTTAAAATTTTTGAAGCTGCTAAAGTGCCAATTGAATGGGAGATTGTTCAAGCTGGAGCTCATGTGATGGAAGTTGAAAAAACACCATTACCACGTGCTGTCATTGATTCCATTGAAAAAAATAAGGTGGCGTTAAAAGGTCCGATTACAACTCCAATTGGATTTGGATTTCGCAGTGTCAATGTTACACTTCGGCAAACGTTCAATTTATATGCCAACATTCGTCCAATTAAATCCATCAAAGGCATTACTTCACGGTATGAAAATATTGATTTAGTAGTTGTGCGAGAAAACACCGAAGATTTATATGCTGGCATTGAACATCAAATCGGCGATGTGGCAGCTGAAAGCATTAAGATTGTCACGAAAAAGGCTAGTGAACGAATTGCAAAAGTAGCCTTTGATTTAGCGATTAAACAACATCGCAAGCTGGTGACAGCTGTTCATAAAGCAAACATTATGAAATTAAGTGATGGATTATTTTTAGACTGTGTTCGAAAGATTAAAGCGGACTATCCATCAATTGATTATCATGAACAAATTGTGGATGCAATGTGTATGAACTTAGTGATGAATCCTCAAAAATCGGATGTCTTAGTAATGGGAAATTTATATGGCGATATTTTATCAGATTTATGTGCCGGCTTGGTTGGCGGACTTGGATTAGTACCGGGAGCTAATTTAGGAGATGAAGTAGCCATTTTTGAAGCTGTTCATGGAAGTGCACCAGATATTGCAGGACAAAATATAGCAAACCCAACGGCTCTTTTACAATCTAGTATTTTGATGTTACGCCATTTGAATTTAAGTTCTTATGCCAATCAGATTGAAAAAGCAATGATGGCAGTTTATGAGGACGGTCTATATTTAACAAAAGACGTAGGTGGAGAAGCAACACTTTCTTCCTTTACTGAACAGATTATTGAAAAAATAATCAAATAATTATTGTATTTTTTGACATTTCGTGTCCTTTCTGTGTTATTATAGATGAAATAAATAACAAAATATGTTATAATTTCTAATAAATTGCATAAAGGGGTATTTATGTATTATTTAGAATAGGGCATTGGAGGCACACATAATGAAACAAGAGGATCAAATAAAGGAAGTCAAATGGGAGAATGATGAAACTTTAATTTGGAAAAATCCAGCAGAAGAAACGTATTATCTACGTAAACGTTGGGAACTTCGTAAGTTAGACCGTTTTTTAGATTTAGGATGTGCAACGGGGCGTCACGCCTTATTCTTTGCAGAAGATGGCTACACAGTGACGGCATATCAATCTAAAAATGATAGTTTGAGTGAATTATTAGAAAAAGTAAATGAGTTAGGTTTAGAAATGAAGTACGTTCATGGTCCATTAACGTCTCTTTCTTTATCAGATGAAAGTTTTGATTGTGTTTTAGCATACGATTGCTTACATGAATTAAATCAGGATGAAATGATTCAAGTCTTTAAGGAAGTATATCGTATTTTGAAAGTAGGAGGCGAATGTTACATGACATTGCCAAATACCTTCCTTTCAAAAAAGCTGATTCAAAATTTTAGTGTGATCTCGTATAAGAAGGTGACAACTTTCACGCAAAATAACGGATCTGAATGTTACCATTTACTCTTAAAAAAATAAAAAGTAAAAGAGCCTCTTTCTAAAGAAGGCTCTTTTTACATCGGGTGATAGGGGAAGTAGGAGAGGTTTGGTTTGTTTTTTAGATGAAGAGAAAACAAGTTCACTCCCTCTCATTCGATTAATGATTCAAAGAAATTAAAAAACGCGCTATTACTAATCATTAGCGTATTTTTTTTGAGGATTAGAAGTTATGGACGTTTAAAGAAATAGTCTGTTCGCTGTGCAATTTTATGAAAGCCCAGTTTTTGATACATGTCTTTTGCTGTATCCTCTTCATCTGTGACTAAATAGATGAGCTGACAATTTTGTTGAATAGCTGTTTCAATCATAGATTTTAAAATAGCCGTTCCAAATCCTTGATGTTGACAGCATGGATTTACACCAAAATCTTCGATTTTAGCTATTTCATCATGAATAAATAAGTCACACTTTCCAATGGGATGACCTTTATAATAAGCGATATAGCAATCCACACCGTCGTTTGATAAGTATACATTTTTGCGTCGAGTCGCACGACGGACACAAAAATCATAACCTAAGGTTTGTTCATCATGAGCTAAATCACATGCGATTAAATCTGCCACAGTATCGATCTGTTTTAGTACCTCAATCACCAAATCATCTCGGTCTTTTAGATTTAAAACTTCTGTCCAATCGAATTGATAAACCCCCATTAAGCTAATCTCACCATTTGGGATAGAATCGATGGGAGGTTCGTATGAAACGAGTTTACAAAAATCTTGTGTCTTAAAACAATCTAAGACTTCTTGAGTTATGATATTTGTTGAAATTTTTGGAAGATACGTATAATTATGATCATACATATCGAGTAGTTCGGAATCAGTAAATCGAATTCCATGAACAGTTTTGATTTCTTTTGAAAAACAACGGCTATAGGCCAATTCACAATGAATGATTTTATTGATCATTTTAAACGCTCCATTTCCTCTCATCTCAGACAAGTATAACATATAATGGAAAAAATAAAATAATTACCAATCTTAGAATTTTTGACAGTATCGTCAAATTGGTGACAAAACAATACGGCGAAAGAGATTTTACGAGATAATTAGCAAGGAATTCTTATCCTGATCTTTATATCACAATTGATTCTTATTTAGTAAACTCGAAGGTGTAAGGTATAATGAAGAAGATTAAAGTATTTCGGCAAAATGGGGGGAACAGCAATGCCAAATATCACCTCAATGTTTTTATTATTAGCTTTTATCTGTTTAATGACGGGAATCTTCAGTCCAGATATTGTAATTAAGTGGGGAATTCCACACCTGAAAAATCGTAAAAATATTCTTATTACCTTCAGTGGGGTAATCATAGGATGTTCTTTTTTATACGCATTAAATGAAAATCCAATGATTAGCGTCACTGAAGCAGCTAGCAGTACTCGCTCACAAAGCTCGAAGCCATTAGAAAAAGTGATTTATCAAATAGGTGAAGTGGGAACGTTGCATGAGACGACGCTTGAACTGAATAGTGTCAATCAAACAGAAGAATTTTTATCAATTAACATCGTTCTTCAAAACCATTCTGATGAGGTGTTAGCATATAATCCTTATCAATTTATTCTAAAAACAAATACAGGGGGAAGTTTGGTTCCAAACGTCGATGATGAGACCACCTTAAAGGCCGGGGAATTAGCACCGGGCGATGAAGTGAGTGGAACGTTGATTTATACCTATCCGCTAGATGAGGGATATTCATTCGAGTACCGACCAGTAGCAACCAATGCGTTAGCATCCATTACCTTTGATTTAGAAATTGAGGCATTACAGGTCGTCAGTCAGCCGAAAGTCATGGGAATTGGAGATATGGTCACAAATGAATCGATTGACTTACAGGTCACAAAGGTAGAACGCCTAAATAAAACAGAGTTGAGTACGCCAAAAAAAGGATACGAGTATGTAAAAGTAGACTTAATGTTAAAAAATAAGACTGACGATACGCTTATTTTTTTCCCGTATCATTTTGAACTAAGTGATCAATACAATCAAAAGCTTAAACCCATGACGTCTTTAATTGAAACGGAAAATTTATTAAAAATGACTGAAATCGTTAGTGGTGGGGTCATTGAGGGAAGTTTAATGTTTGAAATTCCTAAAAACGCTACAAATTTGATGCTTTATTATACACTTCCAACGCTATTTTCAAAAGAAACGCTCAGTGTTAATTTAGAATTAGAACATGAAGTCAAAAATACCTTAACCCCTTCGTTGTCATTTAATGAGAATTGGTTGTTCGGAGAACGACTCGTTCCTATTGAACTAGAAAACATGATTCTAACTGTTTTTTCATATGATAAAGTCAATGAAACAACTTATAGCAAAGCGAAAGATGGAAAATCATTTATTATCATCGATGTACAACTTGAAAATAGAAGTGAGACAGATAAAAACTATAGTGCCTATGATTTTAAATTATTAACGGATAAGGGTGAATTGATACTTCCTAGTTTAACGCTCATTGACAATGATCATGAATTTAAAAGTGGATCCTTGGCAATGGAATCATCAATAGAGGGACTTTTAATCTTTGAAGTAGATGACTTTGATACTCAATTATCCTTAATCTATTCTCCTAGTCAATGGGAACACTCACAAAAACTGGTGATTCCGCTATCATAAAATAAATCACACGCTTTTTACAATTTTCGCCATAAAAAGCGTGTCTTTTTTGTGTCCTAGGTGTATAATATGAATTAATACGGGGTGAGATGATGATTCAATTATTTTTGATTTAGATGGGACGCTTTAACCTTTAAGTGAAACAGGTTCAAATGCCAGGTCTGAAGTTTGATAAATCAGAGAATATTAAATTAATCAGGAAATATCATCACTTATAAGTACCTATTTATATAGGGGATACCGTAGGAGACTAGGAAACAGTAAAAGCAAATGATTTGCCATACTTCTTTGCAAGTTAAGGATTTGGAGCTGTTAAAAAATTTAACTTGTTTAGGTGATTTTGGAAGACATTAATAGTAACGTTGTAGGGGAAATACAACGAAATGAGTGCTTAATTAAGGGGATGAGAAAAATGAATAAAGGGTTATACGATTATTTAGTACAAGAAGAAAATCAGCCGTTAACAGGGTGGAACTTTGATTATTTAGAACGTTCAGGACGTATGGTTGAGTTTCCACTGAAGTGGCATTTACCAACGATTATTAAAGATTATTTTAAAGAGGCTCATTCGGTGTTAGATATGGGAACAGGTGGTGGCGAATTTTTATCATCCCTTGCTCCACTTCCAGCTAAAACAGTGGCAACAGAAGGATATGAACCCAATATTTCAGTAGCGAAAACATGTCTTGAGCCTCTTGGAGTATCGGTTGTTCACGCAAATAGTAATCAGATTTTACCACTTGAATCAAATCAATTTGATATTGTGATCAACCGTCATGAACCCTTTGATGCTTGTGAAGTCGCACGCCTCTTAAACGATGGTGGTGTGTTTATTACCCAACAAGTTGGGGGATTAAATGATTGTGAACTTAATCTTTGGTTAAACGCTGAGCCTTGCGAATTTTCAAATTGGAGCTTACGTACAGCCGTTAATGAGTTAAGAGAAGCTGGATTTCACATTGAAGTCGCAAAAGATGATATCAGTTTAACACGTTTTTATGATATTGGTGCCATTGTGTATTACTTAAAAGTCATTAATCAACAAGTCCCTAACTTTAGCGTAGAGAAATATTATGATCGATTAGAAATTATTCATCGACTAATACACGAAAAGGGTTACGTTGACATAACACGTCATCGATTTTTAATCGTCGCTAAAAAAGAAACTGATCAATAAGATCAGTTTCTTTTTTAGGTTGATAAAAGTTACAGTAAAAGGGGGAGTTTTGATGATTCGTTATGCTAATTTAAAAGATGCAAAACGCATTGCCACCATTAATATTAATGGATGGAGAACGGCATATAAAGGCATTGTATCGGATGAAGAACTTGCCATTTTAGATGTTGAAAAAGCAACAAAAAATGTCAGAGAACGTCTCATAGCAAAACCTCATGAAATCATTGTTATTGAGAATGAAACTGAAATTGAAGGATTTATTGGATTTGGAACTGCTCGTGATGAAGATATTACCAAAACTTGTGCTGAAATTTATGCCGTTTATTTTGATGTAAAATATTATGGAAATGGTAGTGCCATAACGTTAATGAACTGGGTTTTCAATCGATTAAAGGATGCCGGCTATCATGAAGTCATCCTCTGGGTTTTTAAAGATAATCATCGTGCTAGGCGATTTTATGAGAAGATGGGATTTACAACCTTAACTAAAGAAAAATGGTATAAAGAAGAAGCGCTTGAATATCGTTTGAAACGATTATTGTAAATCTTTTGCCATCTTTTTAAAGAGAATCCATTCATGATTTAGGCGGACGTAAACATAATCATCATCAAATTTTAGATACGGTGTGCCAACGGTTCCAAAGTTTGCTTCACCGTTTTGAGTGGGAGTAGAAGTTGAGGTCACGGTCGAGGTTATTTCTGCGTATCGTTCGCTCTTTTTAAGACGAATCAAATCGATATTCAACATGACAACTTCTTCGGTTGTGACATATAAATGACCTTCGACCATGAGTGTGTGTTCCCACTTAGACGAATAGCAACCGGTTAATACGAAAATCATCAGTAAGATAGCTAGTTTTTTCATCGAATTTCATCCTCCCAGATTATATTATCTTTATGATGGCTTGGGTCTTTTGTTTTTATACAAGGTGCTATCATAATCACAATCAAGCGTCAGTTTCATTTTTGAAAGGCTAAGAGATGTCATAAAATACAGACAAAAAGGAAAGCGAAAGCTTTCTTTTTTTCTCTATTTGTACAAATAAAACGTTTATCAAATGCCAGGATGGCACATATTTTATGACATTTATTGCATAGGCTTTAAGGTAGTCCTAGTAAAAAGAGAGGAACTTCATTATTAGAAAACGTCTATTTGGATTTTTTTGACTTCAATATAGACGAATTATCGTAAGGCACCTAATCATATTGAGATTGTGTAAGCGATATCGTAAACTAAGGGTGTAGCGACGAAGAGGAGGAAGAGAAAGTGAAAAATGTGATGATACTAACAGGGCATGGGGAATATGCCAAGGGAATACGAAGTAACTTAACCTTCATTGCAGGAGAAAATGAAGATTTATATGCGGTCGATTTCCTCATTGATGATACTGAGGAAACGTTAAAAGCGAAGTTTAAACAGATTTTAGATGAAACAGTAGGGGCAAATTATGTGTTTATTTGTGACTTGCTTGGAGGAACACCCTTTCGATGTGCAGCAGGCCTTAGCCAACAGCAACCAGGAATCGAGGTTGTATGTGGGATTACAACTGGATCTTTAATGGAGGCCTTATTTTTAAAAGATACGATGTCAATTGAAGAGTTAGCACAATCATTAGTCAATAAAAGTCATGAATCTTGTGTTCGATTCGAGATGATTAATAAAGTCAAAACTGCATCAGATAATCTTGAGAGTGAGCAAGATGGAATTTAACAATCTGACCTTAAAAAGGAATAATCTGTAATAATAAGAATATATTTTTTTATGTAAGCGTTATAAAAATAGGGGGAATTAGTAATGCCAAACATTTTATTAACACGAATTGATAACCGTTTAATTCATGGACAAGTTGCAACACAATGGTCAAAAATCGTAGGAGCTAACTTATTGTTAGTGGCAAACGATGAAGTAGCACATGATGAATTTAGACAAAGTTTGATGGATATGGCTGCACCATCATTTGCCCAAACACGCTATTTCACCATTGATAAAACAATCAATGTCATTCATAAAGCAAGTGACTCACAACTTATCTTCTTAATTTGTGAAACACCTCAAGATGTTTTACGACTTGTAAAAGGAGGAGTTCCAATTAAGAAAGTGAACATCGGAAACATGCATATGGCAGAAGGTAAACACCAAGTAACCAAAGCTGTTTGCGTGGATGAATCGGATATCCAAGCCTTTAAAGAATTAAAAGAGCTTGGAGTTGAACTTGAAATCCGCAGAGTTCCTAGTGAATCTGCTGATGATATAAACAAACTATTTAATTAGTTTAGTTAGGGGGAAAGGAAATGGAACTTAATGCGTTTCAAATGTTACTTATCGTAATTGTTACGATGGTAGCTGCGATCGACCAGTTCAACTTCCTTGAGTCATTGTATCGCCCAATCGTAGTTGGACCAGTTATCGGGTTAATTATGGGTGATTTGACAACAGGACTTGCAATTGGGGCTTCATACGAATTAATGATGATTGGTGCCATGCCAGTCGGAGGGGCACAACCACCTAATGCTGTTATCGGGGGAGTTATGGCAACGGTGTTTGGTATCAGTTTAGGATTAGATGTAGATGCAGCATTACCACTTGCGATTCCGTTTGCATTACTCGGACAATATGCTGTAACGATTCTCTTTACAGCTATGTCACCATTAATGCATAAAGCGGACCAATGCGCTGAAAATGCAGATACAAAAGGAATTGATCGTATCAACTACTTAGCGATGGGAGCTTTGGCGTTATTATTTGCCCTGATCGTATTAGCTGGTATGGCATTCGGTAGTGCAGTCGGTGAACAATTAACAACCTTATTACCTGATTGGGTATGGACTGGATTATCTGCTGCTGGTAAAATGATGCCTGCTCTTGGATTCGCAATTCTACTTCGCGTAATGTTAAGCAAAGAGTACTTAATGTTCGTCTTCTTAGGATTCATCCTAGTAGCTTACTTACAATTACCACTATTAGCAGTTGCAATTTTAGGTGTTATTGTTGCTGTTTATGACTTCCAAATGAGCACTAAAAATAAATCTCAAAGGGTGGTGAGCAGTGATGGCATCTAATGGATTAACTTATGTCGATCGAAAAGAGGCGCCACAATTAAGTAATAAAGACTTAAATAAAATGGTCTGGCGTTCTTTATTCTTACAAGCTTCATTTAACTATGAACGTATGCAAGCTGGTGGATGGTTATACAGTATCTTGCCAGGACTTAAAAAAATTCATACAAACAAAGATGATTTATCAGCTTCAATGAAACACAATCTTGAGTTTTTCAATACTCATCCATTCTTAATTACCTTCGTCATGGGAATCGTGCTTTCATTCGAACAGAAAAAAGCAGATATTCAAACCATTCGTGCAATGCGTGTAGCTGCCATGGGACCTCTTGGAGGAATTGGAGATGCCATCTTCTGGTTCACCTTACTTCCAATCGCTGCTGGGATCGGGGCTAACCTGTCTTTATCAGGAAGCATTATGGGACCTATTATCTTCTTAATTCTATTTAACGTTGTCCAATTTGCACTACGTTTTGGATTAATGCATTGGTCTTATAAAGTAGGACTTGAAGGAGTAAAAACTGTCACAAAATATGCGAAAGAATTTACTCGTTCTGCAACCATTCTTGGGGTAATTGTCGTAGGGGCTTTAATTGCATCTTATGTAGGAGTTCCAATTACGGCTGAAATTCCAAATGGGGAATCAGTTATTGTCGTTCAAGAAATTCTTGATGGAATTATGCCTTGTTTGCTTCCATTAGGCTTAACTTTTGGTCTATATGGCTTAGTTAAAAAAGGAGCTTCACCGCTTGTAAACATTGCTGTTCTTGTGGTTATAGGACTTTTAGGAGCAGCTATCGGATTGTTCTAAAGGATAAAATAAAAACACCGTGATTGGTTTAATTTGACCAGTCATGGTGTTTTTATTTTTGACAGATTGTAATATTAAGTGCGACACATAAAAAAAAGCTCATAAATAGGATCTTTGTTATAGAATGAAGTTACCACACCCAATTCTTAACAAGGAGATCTATTTATGAGTTATAACCATCTTAACACATTTGAGCGTACACGTATAGAAGTGCTTTCAAAAATGGGTTATTCAGCGAGACAAATTGCGGTGCAATTAAATCGTCATCATTCAACGATTTCTCGTGACCTGAAACGAAATACTCAACAGACGTATCAGGCTGAGTTAGTAGATGAATTAGCTTGGAAACGTCGCTTAGGTTGTCATCGTCCAGAGACGAAATCTGAAGAAGTCATTCAAACCATCCAACATTATTTAAAAATAACCTGGTCACCTGAACAAATTTCTAATACCGTTTTAAAGGGTGTTATTTCCTTTAAAACCATTTATCGTTGGATTTATGATGGAACGATTTTATTGGGAGATTTAAACTGTCTAAGACAAAAAGGAAAACGCCGAAAACCTCGAGAAACACGCGGACGATTTAACATTGGAACCTCGATTCATCAACGTCCTAAAGAAGTCAAAAACCGTGAAACGTTTGGGCACTGGGAGTTGGATACCGTTGTTTCAAGTCGTGGGAAAAGTAAAGGTTGTTTAGCCACCTTTGTTGAACGTCAAACACGCTTTTATGTGGCTGTAAAAATAGACAATCGCTCGACTTTAGAAATGTACCGGGCAATTAGTGAGTTATATGAACATTTTCCTAAAGATACCTTTAAAACTTATACCGTTGATCGAGGAAAAGAGTTTGCTTGTTATTCCAAAGTAGAAGCTGATTTAAAGG